>NZ_SCFA01000118.1 GCF_004210275.1 Rickettsiales endosymbiont of Peranema trichophorum | reverse complement strand
TATCAGACCGCATAGTCGCATCACCTTACTTCCCTGAATCCTATGTTCTGCTTCAATCTTTAAAAAACTCATTATACCCTCTCTTGCTTACTTCATCCTTCATACCATAATACTTCTATTCACATAACTCAATAATCCAGAGGTCTCTTTTAGCCTCGGGATACATCGGGAAGTTGGAAGCAAATATATCAATTAGCATAATGCGTTAGAAACTTTGTAGGCATCATTGGCCAATATTGTTTTTTTTGATTATAACTTATCATATTTAGATATTATGTTAGGATATATAGGTAATTCTAATCAATAAAGTCAAAAAATGCCGAGGGATGTCAGAGCAGAGTTATTAGGTGACTTTCACCCAGAAGTTGATGAACAATTGTTTACTGTACCTCCTATAGACACCGAGACATTAAGCTTGTCTAGACAAGAAAAGGAAGAGATTAGTACATCTCTCACTACTGTCCCAGCTCTTCAAAATAGGGCGCAACAAGCTATAGGCGTAATAGATAGTATTATCAAAAAATATAGATGGAATGTAAGTGAGGATGGTACTGGAATTAAGGTGGTGGACCTATTTTCTAACCATACAGGTACTATTCAGAACCTTTTGGTTGGTAGTCAGGGTACATTACGTCAGGCCACAATAGCTTTTATTCAGCTTGCCTCATATTTAAGTACATTAGATCAAGATGAGACTTTAAGAAATGATAAAATGGTTTCGAATTTTGCTAGAAATGTTTTATCAGATGTATCAAATAATATGGAATGTGGACCGGGTATAGCAAATAAGCTGTCTGTTGCTGCTGATTTTTTATCAATGTGCAAATCTAGTACGTTTTTAGGTCAATCTTACCAGATAAGATTAGAGTTATTAAAGATATGGTCTGCAGAGCTGCTTGGTAAGCATCAAGTAGTACGTGAATTAGGATTGGTGGTAGCTCAAGCTTATGAAGTGCACAATCGCGCAGCAATACACAACGTGATAGCAAAGTATGGTCAGGATGTAGCCTTTGTTAGTCCAGTATGGGATAGTCTTGCAAGGAGACCAGAGAGTTTCAGTCAACAAGAAAGAGATACAATTTTGGACTTTTTCAAGAGCAAGAAACGAGGTCAAAGTATTGCATATGAGTTTACAAACAGAATGACGGGAAGGTCAAGAGAGATATTAGAGATGTCGATACCTCAGGAAGTGAGGAATTGCAATGAGATTTACAGGTGGTTACACGAACCGAAGGGCACGTTAGAAAGCTTGGTAGGTAAGGACAGATTAGAACCGATAAAGTTGCATATTGGAGCCGAACTTGGAAGAAGATTGCTGTATTCATTAGTGCCTAAATTTGAAGAAATGGATGCAGAAGAAAGTAGAAACAAAATGGAGGTTTTATATGATTCTGAGCATCCAGATCATTTGAGCACAGTAGATGCCTTGATTCCTGGATTTAGCAGTATGCAGAAAGAGAAGAAGGAAGAGGTGATGGGTGAAATTACAGGTGCAATAGATTTGATTGAAAGAAGTGGTGATAAAGGATGTACATTGAACGATATGTTAGAAGCATCGATAATAGAAGCGATGACAGTGGATGGATTAGTCAAAGGATTAATTAGGGAAGCGAACGGTCTGAGGATGGTGTCACTTGAAGACAGACTGTTGATAGGCAGTATGAAAGGTGATAAGGGGGTGTGGTACTCACATCCCTTACTAAAGTTTGAGGCGTTACAATATATAGCAGAATATGACCCAGACATTTTAAGGAAAGTGAAGGATGCTTTGAAAGAGGATGATGTAGGAAGAGTAGAATCTGCACTGAAAGAGATTGTTGATGTTATTGGTAAAGAGATATTTGAAGCATTGACGTCAAGTGATGCAATAGAGTTGTACAAATTAGGGGTATTGCCACAAGCACTCATAGGTCTAGAACATGATCAAATCAACCTCCTGACATCTAAGACTGTGAGGGAAGGACTTAAGGATACAATACTGGCTCAAGGCTTATCGAGCAGAGCATGTGAAGCCCTTGTATCAAAGGATGCAATAGAGTTATACAAATTAGGAATGAAGCCAAAGGAACTTGTAGGTATAGGACCAGATTTGATGAAGCTTATGCTCTCTGAGCATATAAAGGAGTTGCGTGTAAAATGGCCAGAGAGCTTTGAAGAATTCAAAAAAGTGCTGCGTGGGGCACAGATTCTATCGCAAGAACGAGTTGAAATACTTCTATCAAGCGACGCAATAGAGTCATACAAATTAGGAGTGAAGCTAAATGAACTTGTTGTTGTACAACCAGATCTGATGAAGCTACTGATCTCTGAACCTGTAAGGGAGTTGCGTGTAAAATGCCCGGAGAGCTTTGAAGAGTTTAAAAAACTGGTATATGGGCCAAACGACTTAGCGGAGGAAGTGCGTGAAGCCCTTGTATCAAGGGATGCAATAGAGTTATACAAATTAGGAATGAAGCCAAAGGAACTTGTAGGTATAGGACCAGATTTGATAAAGCTTATGCTCTCTGAGCACATAATGGAGTTGCGTGTAAAATGGCCAGAGAGCTTTGAAGAATTCAAAAAAGTGCTGCGTGGGGCACAGATTCTATCGCAAGAACAAGCTAAAATACTTCTATCAAGCGACGCAATAGAGTCATACAAATTAGGAGTAAAGCTAAAGGAACTTGTTGTTGTACAACCAGATCTGATGAAGCTACTGATCTCTGAACCTGTAAGGGAGTTGCGTGCAAAATGCCCGGAGAGCTTTGAAGAGTTTAAAAAACTGGTATATAGGGCAAACCACTTAGCGGAGGAAGTGCGTGAAACCCTTCTATCAAAGGACGCTATAGAGTTGTACAAACTAGGGGTCTCGCCCGGACAATTAACAGACGTAGACCGAAATAGATTTCAAGACATGAGCACGATTCTACAATCTGAATCTGTAAGAGAGTTATATCAGATGGATAAAAAGGTTTTTGACAAATTTGTGGATATATTAGCAAAACGACATTTATCGATGGCAAAATTGGATGAATTGATATCAAAGGATGCTATGGAATTGTACAAATTAGGAATGTTTCCAGAAGAATTGGTAGACGTAAGCAAGGACGTTATGGAGTTATACAAGTTAAGAATATTTCCAGAAGAATTGCAAGGTATAGATCCAAATAGGTTGCAGGGCCTGAGCACGATTCTACAATCTAAATCTGTAAGAGAGTTGTATCAGATGGATCAAGAGATTTTTGGAAATTTTACGTATGTGCTACTGAACCAAAATTTATCGGAGGTAGTAGCTAATGAATTTATATCAGAGGATGCAGTAGGGTTATATAAATCAGGAGTATGGCCAGCAGAATTGGGTGAATTATGCAAGCGGCTATCTGAAGCAGGTCAAAAGATTGAGGGTATGGGGAAAGCTTTAGGTGGTATGAGCATAGCTCAGGTATCATTGCTTACAGAATCATATAAGGCATGTACTCCATATGGTTTGACAAGGTTGTGCTCTCCATGTGAGTTATCAAAGCTAAGTATGTGGAGCCAGGATAGTGTCGAGATATTGAGGAAGTCGATGACAGGTAATGACGGTAAGCTGTTAGGTAGGGATGATTTTTGCAGGAACATGTTTATATGTTTTTCATATATGGTTCCAGAGATTAGCTCTTTGAATGTAGAGGAGCGAGGTAAAATAAAGGAATCGATATCATCGCTATATTTGAAGGTCTCTAGAGAAGGACTGAGGGATATGGACGCTAGTATTATTGGTAGACATACTGAAAGAGTCGTATCTAGTATAGGTACTAGGAGATTGAGTGGTGTTTGTAGGGACAGTGGTGTGAATCAGTCTGTATCAAACGCACTACAGCGTATTGAAAATACGGTAGCAAATGTGTCAAGTAGTAGAATGCGTTAGACAAGATTACTGGTTTTGCAACAAAATTTAGCTGTTATCAGGATTGTAAAGAGGAGTGAGAAATACTCTATCCCGATTTATAGGTTGATATGGCATATTTGTAGAACATATGTACATCACAATCTTTGATAAAAGGGGAGTATCTCGACTTCATCAATTAGGTGGTTGTGATGCGTCTAGTTACTTGCTACAGACTGTTCTGGAACTTCCTGACTTGTCAATTCACAACCAGAGCTTGCAACACATTCACCTCCATTGTCCGCATCTGGGTAGATCAGCATCTCTAGCTTATCCCTCACACATGGGCCATTGACAATCTTCCCAGACAGACACTCTGTTGTGATTCCTTCCACTGTTTTAAGAAGCTTATCAAGATCATAGATGTAGTAATCGCTATCAACTATATGTTGTGTTGTCTGACAAAACAGCGAGTTCACTGCAGCACTATCATCCGGCGCTTTACCAACTATCAATTCATAGATCTTGTTTAGCACTTCAAAGCTGTTCTTATGACCATAAGACGACAACAAGCTACCAACTTTTCCCTCATCATAGTCATGACACCACTGTAACACCGTTCCCATTTTCGAATACATTACACTTTTGAACTGCATAGCCTGCATAATACTGTATGCTTGCTTTTCGTAAATCGTATCCCTGTATTCGTTAAAAGTGCGCTCTAGCTTTCTACTCAGTCCCTCCACTAGTTCCTGGGATGTAGGTTTATTTAGTATTGGTCTTCGTTCATCAATGCTCAACTTATCCTCATTTGTCAAGAATTGTGCCTTAAACTTCTCATCAATGGAGAACATGACAAATTCTAGCTTTTTGATTCTATCGTAAGCTACAAAATCCTTATAAATATCGTTCCCATCTTTTACAGCTTTTTGCCATTCTGCACTTGTAACATCAGGTAACGCATATAAGGTGCCCATCCTGATAGCCACAGATACAGCTAATAACATGCTCTTAACCTGTACCCAACCACAGTTACCGATTATTTGCGCCTCCATATCTATGGTCACATATTCAGGAACTCCATCATCTGTGCTTAAAAGATTCCATATCATCTTCCTTGTGTCTACCTGGGAGTGGGCTATCTTCAGTACATTCAAAACATCTTTAACCTCTTTTATATCCTTCACAATTCTAAATATTTTAATTCCTGGTTCTGTGCCACTTCCTCCTCCTCTGTTGATCCAAAACAGCGATACCCCGTCAGTTAATATGGATTCTGCATGTGATGCGGTTGTGTCAAATTTCGTCAGAATATCAATAGCTTGGTATTTTCCATGTTCTAGTTTATCCGTATCTATATCCACTACAGAATGAAAATGCTCCAAGATATCACCTATTTTATTCACTTCCTCACTTTTGACAAAATCTCTGTAGCTTTCAAATGATGATTTAAATTCATTTAACATGAGGTTGCCTCTAGCACCCTCTCCATTAAGTATATCACCGGCGATCAGACGTTGACTTAATAATAATTCACTAATCGCCATTTTTTCTATGTCGTGAAGTTTTAGCGCTCCACTTGTTAAATGATGGGACAATATCCTATCCTTCAGCTTTTGCAGTATTGTACCTACAAAAGTTGTACCATCAGTTTTAACCTCAAAGGAATCCGTACCACCAATTTGGCAAAACAACTTCTTGTCCTCGTTTAGGTACAACCATACCTGATTTGAAGACATGCTATCAATGACCGGTGTGCTCAAGCTTAATCTGTAATCACATTCCTTTACCATTCCAAACTTCGCACTGGGTATCGCAAAAACGTGAGTGTACAACACGGCCATATTAGCATGATAGAAGTTGTTGTAGTAGCCATGATATATCGTCCCAGTATATTCAGGTATTGCCATACTGCTCAAAGACTCTGATCTTGCACTGCCTAACACCCTATCAAGATAATATGGACTATTCCATATCTTCAATAGTTGCTCTTCTGAATATGATTTTGTACCAGCCACACTTTTCGTTTGTATAACATACTCTACACCACCCATAGGCTTTCTCTCCTCAAAGAATGGTACGTTATATAGTGCACTAACATTACATCTTTCCACCACTGCTTTCTCAATCAACAGCGCATTCATCCCTTGCGAGCTTGACGAAACTGGATACTTAACATCAAGATATTTCACAATATCAACAAAGTTTACCACATCCTGTTTCTTGGTACCAATCCTCTCCGGAACACCCGAATCAACCCTCGCCAGATACTCTTCTAGATTTTCAGTAATATGGGGATATTTCAGCTTCACCGCCTTCACTAACTCTTGTCTCAATTGTAAAGAAGATTTCCTCTCCTCCATCCCCAAAAGCTGATTCTCCTTATTCAACAATTTCCAGACTTTTGTAATAAAAACGTTACAAGCAATAGCACTTAGAGGATGATCCTGGTTGTATACGTTAAAGTACTTCAAAACATCTGTCACAGGCTGAGATTGACTTCTACCAGCTTTTTGAATAGCAGACAGGTTTTCCATATGCTCAGCAATGCTAGATACATATTCCGCCTGATTAAATAGCGATATTACCTCTCCTTTTTGGCCGTTCCTCCCTACCCTTCCATAAATCTGCGTCAAGGTACTATGCGTAAGGTCTACACACAAATTAATCGCCACAAAACCCTCAACGTTACTTGTGAAAAAATCTGTGCCTCTACCTAGCATAGGTGTTGTGATCGTCACATACCCACTTGTTCCAGCCTGCTGAACAACCTCTTCCACACTACCAGTGTCTCGATACGACGACGCCGACAACTGTACGCTAAACGTTGCCTTTGTTTCTACTAATGTGTCAAACAGCTGTTCCGCAGCTCTTGTGTCGTCACAAAAAATTATCACAGGTCTAGTCCCATTGATCCCATCCAGAATATCCGATAGCATCTCAAGTTGCTTGCTTGCACTTGATACCTCAATCTCCACTATCTTTTTCTGATCCTCCTCAAAGCGCGGCATGGAATAGCTAAGCAGCTTATTCGTCACACGAAACTCCTCAACTTCCTGTCTTCCACCAGCTGTTCCAGTCAGTCCTACTATTCTCCCTCCACTCATCTTGTAGTACTCAAAGAAGTTCTTTGGACTAACGTTAAAAATAGTCGACGTGGGCGCTGCAATATCAAACCTAAAACTTAATTCAGGATGCGCCTTTTCAATCAAAAGATGTAAAAATGCTTGCACACCATTCCCAAAAACAGTACCCCTACTCGCTTGATCATTGATAATTGGCGTAGCCACCATCAGACCTTCCTTCTTATCAAGTTCCTCTCTTAACACTACGTATTCAATGCCTTCCCTTAGTTGTTTCACCGCAACTACACCATCCAGCAGGTCATCAAAGATGCCAGAACCAGTCTTGCCGCACTTCTGCAATGCACTATGTAGCCCATATAACTTCTTCGCTCTTGCCTCCGAGCTTAGCTTCAAGTCATTCAGTTGTACTGCACTTAGCGGATAAACATACGAAGAATCATACAATTGAAACTGATAATGCAGGTACATCTCAAGGTTCTTGACGTCGTCTTGCCTCGAAATGTTTGTATTTTGAAAAACACCCGTCTCCGCAAAATCTATGATATGACCAAACAAGGCCCTTGTTTCCTCCTGATTTGTGTTAAGCGAAGGTAATGCAAGCTTATAGTTAACTGCCGAAGTCAGCGTCGCATCAATCTCATCGCACACTAGGCTCACATCTGCATTTAAGGATAAGTCCCTCTTGCTACTGTAAAACTCTCTGTCCGCTCTAAATAGCGCAAGATCTGAAGCAGTAGCGTAGTTAACACCACCCTTTTGATAGGCGTCCACACTAGAATCAGATAAAATTATATCCTTTGAATGACGAATTCCAAGACTGGTATAGTATGAAGCAAATTCATTCAAATCCCTAGCAGCCAGTTCTCTACTTGACGTCACTACATCAACTGTGTAACCGCTAAACCATAGGTACGCTGCATGCAGTGCTGTAATAATGCTTTTACCCTGACCTGTTGCAATCTCTTGTATAAGGTGACCATCATGAATAATGCTATTTAACACCGATAATATCTGTGTATCCCTTGGAAATTTGCCGACCTCCCTGTACATCATCTCAATAGATACAGCAAGAAATTCCAGCTCTGTATCCCTCACCTCCGCTACCGTACCCTCCTTAAGCAGCATCCTTGCATGCTTCAACTCTACAGATTTGTCATGCAATTCATTTATGTTCATGTCCTTATATGATACGGCCCTTTCCAGTGTCGATACAAAGCATCTATATAATTCGCTCTGTTCAACAACTAAAAGCTCACCATCTTCATGCACACCTCCATTCTTATGCTTTATTTCTGTAATCTTAGAAATTACACGACTTTTATCGTAGTTAAACCTCTCAACATTATATTTCGAATAAAGAACTTGTGATTTGTCTAAATCATCTATGTTGTCCAACACTAGCTTCAATTGTTCTTGTTTCGTTAACTCCTTTAACTTAGGACCCAATAAGTACGACTTGAGTTGTTTCGCATAGTACGAATCGTAACGTACGATCGCTTTCAGAATCTTATCATACTCCACTTTGCTTAATTCAGTGTGAAACTTAGTGGATATGTCAATCACAACCTGTACCTTTGACATATCACTCATCTTTAACAACTTCTCTAAATCTAACGATGAATTTTCCGTTAGTTGCTTCAAGTCTTCCACCTTTTGTGACACAAGCAACTCAATGATATCTTTTGCGTTGTCTACCTTGTGATTTATGTACGACAAAATCTTCATAGCAGAATATTCGTTATTCCTGATACAGAAATCGATTACTTTCTCCGCTCCCCTCCCGTCATCGTCAACCTTAGCAATCTTCTCAACGAACTGATATAATGAACTTAAACTGACACTGCTATCAAACTTCAAAAAGAACTTCGTAGACACTCGCCACAAATTGAAGTGCTCATGAATAAACTCTTGTGAAGCACTCTTCAAAAGATCATGCACGCCATAACCTTTAGCAGTCAATACTTCACCTTGAGTACTTTGTATGTCTTGCAAAAAGCCTAGAACCTTCCCTAGAGCTTCATCTCCACTTAACCCTCGTTCCGATAAACCATCTAGCAAGGATGTCCTTTCCTCTACACTGCTTAGTGTATTGAGCAGCGAGGCTATATTTTTGTTGTTATGGTCAACATCGTTCAGTTGATCTCGTAACGATTTCTTCAAATTAAATAACAAGGTCGCGATTTTCCTTGCTTGCGTCTGCCATCCATGCTCTCTATGCATGCTGCTTTCAACAATCAGAGATACCACATCAAATGCCAATGCTGATGACTTTTCATTCACACCTTCAAATACAATGTGCTCTATTGAAGCATCGCTTTGTACAATCGCCTTCTTAAAGTCTATAAAATGCTTGTTTTTCAAATTATCAGGAAATTGTATGCCGTATTTGCTCTCTAGAGAGCTCACATCAATTTGAAAATTATGGGCCTTGTTGATTATATCGATATCGTTAAATCTCGTTTCATAAGCATATGAGGCTTTGAACGTATCTAAGAATGCTATTGTGTCATTCAGCTTTTCATAATTCTCCAAATCAGACACCGTTAGTGTAGGAAAGCTGTTCTCCGAGATGATTGTCGCATTCCCAAAAGGTAGCTTTGCATCCCTCACACTATTTAATAAATTACCCTTCAAATGCTTAGGCAGTGTCGATACCACCTTGACCAGTTCGTCAAGCTCCTCTCCACTGACACTGCTCTGATGAGCAAGCGTCATCGCAAAAAACACCAAATTCTCAGGGTGCTGACCGCTTTGTGTGATAACCTCATGCACAGAGCAACTGCTCCCATCCTTGTTGATTTGCGTTGATAGATAATGAATATTACGTATCAGCACTTGTACTCTCGCATTTAGCTCCTCAAAGTCTTCACCATGAGAAGTAGAACTAGCACTAGATAACAAGATTCTCAAAAGCTGTGTAAATTCATGGTTGTACTTGAGCAACACCTTTGCTTCGGCAACAACAGAATTGCCCACAGCATCTCCCCCATAAATCGTGGCAAGACCAAGCGACACTACCTGAGCAAAATTAAACTCCCCATTTTGTTTAAATAGATCAATAAATGTATCGATCATCGCTTTATGTTTCTTTTCTTTGGCTTCTATCTCTGTCCCTTTAACATCGAAAGGGTTACTTTTCTTAAGGACTACGTTCAGTACATCCTTGTTATAGTCTTTTTTCGATTCGTAGTAATACTCGTTGATCTGTATTTCTTCGTATGTCTTTACTTTTGAAAACAGTACATTAAATAACGAAATAAACTGATCAAATTCTTGAGTTGGATAGGCTCTTTCGTAATATTTACCGCTTGAAGCAATCATATTAAGTATAAACAGCTTCATATTTTCTAAAGCCTGTGTGCTTGTAAAATTTGTAACGAGATTTGCATCACTGCCTTGTATTGCTACACGCACGAAAAGAGGATTTTTGATCACCTCCTTTGGCATATCTTGAATGCTTTGCTCTAGCACACTGAGATTGCCCCCTGCTGACTTAATGAGCTGATTCACAGAATTGAAGTGCCCAGCCTGTCACAAAGCCTGCAAAATATGTACCAGCAACCTCACTAGCTGTCAGCTTAATGAAATTATCCACTTTACCGTTTGCAGACCATTCCCTGATCCTTTCATCTAAAACAGCTGGAAGCGTTATATTAGCCTTGGGTACTATCTGCACATACTTATATACAGCGTAATCATTGTCATTAAGGATTATGTAGGGCCCGCCATATCTGGTCCGAAAGTCATGGTCGTGAGGAATTGCCTGATATTTGATATGATAGCTATATGGAATAACCTCAAGTGATATGTACTCTACTGCTTTTAAATGCTGTATCTGACCATACTTATCCAAGGAGATAATGCCCTCGAAGTTATAAGAATCTTTGACAACACCTGGTGCGGATAAACAGACGTCACTATAGCAACCGTTAATTTCTTCGTCCATGTCTTTTAAAAACTTGCTATAGCTATCAATACTAGCTCTTTGATGTGGTTGCAACGATGACACATATGCCAAAGCTGTACATAAGGGTACATTATGTACATTTGGAGTACTGATCATCTTTACTAAGTGTGTAACAGACAACTCATTTACTGCAGCCTTCTGGCATAATAGAGTGGGTTCATGTATCACATTAAGCTTTAATTTCTTTGCGCGAAGGTATGAACGATGAGAGGTAGTATGGCTATCCTCCACTAAGCTATCCACCACTAAATAGTGTATTTGCTCCTTTAAGTTCCCTCCATTCTCGATCGAAAGTTCCATGATCGATACAGTACGTTTCAAAAGGGCCTTGAAATTACTGGCGCCATCGGTTTGTTGTTTAAGCGCCGATACGAATTGCTCTTCAAGCTGACTTGAAAAGTCTATGTTTTCCTTGATCAACAGTTCTTTCAATCTTTTGTAGCAGCCATCAAGTGCTTCAAAGATATTATCTATACTAGCAAACCGTGAGAACTTCTGACCACTTAACACTGCTCTAAAGAAATTAATCTTTTGTGTATCTGAAATTGGCAATATTTCTTTAAATAATTTCTTAAAGAACATGGAGGCTTTTTCTTCCAAAAGAAAGCTTCCATCTATCATGTCATCTTCGTCTCTTCCAAATCGAACAATATCCTGGAATATTCCCAGTATACCCCTTTGCTCCAGGTTACTTTGAATTTCTTGAAGCCGTTGTTTGTCAGACTCCGATGGATCGTAAAATACTAGGTTTTTTGGCAGCCATTGCTCCCGATGCACCGTAATATTACCATGTTCTATAACACTCCAAAACTTTGGGTTTGTCCACACAGGCTCATTTGATATCTCGTCTAAATCGTAACGGCTGAACACCTGGTTGTATGGCAGATCCATCATTAAGTCATCCACGCCCTTACTAGATAAGAACCGGTCTATTGCTGGGTGCATAGTATGATGTTTTACATTTGGTGCAATGTCGGTTCCATAAAGATCATTTAGAGAAATGCTGCCTTTTGTTGCAAAATTAAGCCAAGAATACAGCAATGGATTGGTAATGATAGGTCGCATTTGTTCCAGTTGGACTGTAAAATCATTATTTAGGCTAACCCTTTGATCTGATGCAAATATAGTGTCGCCCTTAAATGCTAAACCAATTGGCATGTTGCCTGTGTCGATGCCATCCCTAAATAGAAATGGATATTTGACGACCAGTCTTAATGCATTTGTAGTTATGTATTTAATACGTGAGTCACTACTAAAAATTTTGCGTACTCGCTCTTCGATACTGTCTTCGGAATCTTGTGATTGCTCCATGTCCATCATCAAGTATTCTTCGCGAAACATAGTCAACACAAGTCTTGCAGCTTCTGATCTCGCATTCCATTCTGAGAGCTTGTGCTCTGACTGCTCCATGCCCACATCAATTTCATTTTCTTGCTCTATGGTCTCATCAACTTTAATACTTGCATCTATGTTTTTGCTTACCTCAATTTCTAACCCTTGAGCAACTTGAGATTGGTCCGATTCTAATGTAATAGCTTTGATACGCTTTTCTGCATTCGTATCGCTTGGAGCGCTTATATAATCAGGCTCCTCTACTACAAACGTATTTTTTGAGAAACTTGCCTCCCTATAAGCTTTGCTGTTGTTTAATATCAACTCGTCGCTTCTTTCATCATTTAGCAGAGAAACCCTAAAGCCATCTTTATATGAGATGCTGTGATTAGTCATCTTCGTAAAACCAAGCAGATCCTTCTTACCAATCGAGTCTTGTCTAATTTCTGCAAATTCCTCCTTAGACAGCTGTACAATCTTGAAGTTAATCCGTATTTTATAGTCGCTTAAAAAGTCGTTAAGTTGCAACACATTCAGCTTTGACTCTTCTCCGCCACAAAAAATCAGCACTTCCTTGAGTCCAATATCAGTCAATCTCTGCAGTCCAATCCCCAGTTCTTCATTCAGCATTAACCTATCTACTTGAAAGTATAGAGACTTGAGCTCCATTGACTTATATGTCTCAAAGTGCTCATCAGCCAACAAATCCCCCACCTTGTACACGGTGTTCACAAGATTGAGGTATGGTTGGTATCTTTGCTTTGCAAGTAAAAGGCTTTCAGTCAGCGTGCGTGTTGTCTCCATATACTGTCTAATGTGTATGTATTAATGACAGAGACAGTACCATTAAGCCAAAATATACTCAAATAACATAATATTAAGTTATGATTTCACATAATATTATGACTTTATTGGAAATCATGGTTCGTCTCAAATCCATTCTTTCTAGAAACATACGCATAAATCAGACATATCCCTCACCAAACATCTTTTGTACACATTCCCTATGCTTTTATGGACTACATGGATAACATGCTTCTGTACAAAACACTGGTTTAATCGCGTCTATCTCTGAAAAACTTGGGATTTTTAAAGCTAAATACAGCATTATCTATGCTGTGGTTTACACTAACATCGCTGAACCACACTTCTACTTTATTGCCATCTTGGTCTACCACCTCGATCTTTACCAATGCGAGCGGTGTGTTTTTAAAAACCAACGTAGCTTCAGAGCTATGGGACTGTGAGTTTGATGTATTGACGTATTTCAACGCTTTTACTCTCAACTTTGAGTAGCCCTCTTCTTTCACATAGCTGTCTACTTGAACTTCCTTAGAGGAGCCAACAATTGTAGCGGCTAAAATATCAATTGGAGAAGATTCCAAAGACACGTACGATATCTCATCCAAATCTTCGTTATAGTACATCACCTTTTTGTTTCTACTGACTACCAGCATTTTGTTGGGACTCAAGTACTCCAATTTCACTTTAGCTCCCGACTTCACCATATAAATGTTACCATTTCTCACTACGCCATCAGAGCCGTACTGCTCAAATTGCGCCTGAAAGGAACTGATACCGTTCCAGTATCTGACTATCTTCTCATATTCTGAATCCTCAGCAGCACGAATATTCAAAGGCAACCAACACAAAGATAGAGCCAAGAGCAATAATTTCAAATACATGAGTATATTTGATAAAAAAAACAAACGATCGATTGGTTATATTTGATCTGCATTTAGTTGGCAAGACTTTTGTACCACCCAACTTTTTACATGCGTCTTGACATTCTAATTGGCCAAAAATGCAGAAATTGTGCCGATAAAAAATTTAAGTTGATCATCTAAAAAAATGTTGTTAGAAGTTCATTTGTTAAGTATCTATAATACGTTAGTTTAAATTTTAATAAACGCGCTTGCATATGATTAGACATAAATCGGATAATAAAAATAAGGTAAAAGGAAGTTTAGTGAGCAGCAATGATAATGCTAAAAATCAGTCTGTGTCGGTTGGCGCTCAACACGTTAGTTGGGGCGGCAGCATAAGCTGCAGGTCTGAGCATATTACGAGCGGTATTCTACAGAGTTTCAAAGCCGACAGAAGATTCTACAGCATAGCACTGGAGTCGACGCAAGCGCAAATCAAGGCCCACATGAAGCGCAAGTTGATCAAGGAAGCGGACGGTAGGGCGATACTTAGCGCTATAGAAAAAATTAAGGAGATGTCGTCCGTGCAGAGTTTTGACAGTCTTCAGTTTGGTGACATTTACGATTACATCGAGCAACAGATAATCAGTATATCTGGCAAATCCGGTCATGTCTTCTGCGTTGGAAGAAGCAGAGAAGATCAGATTGCTGGTGATATTAGAAGTTGGGTCAGAGGCTCTTGTGATAATCTTGAGGATCTCCTTCAAGCACTGCAGGCTAGTTTAATAGACAAAACAGAGGAGCATATTGGCCTCAAGACCGTGATACCTTACTACTCTTACTCTCAAATTCAACAGCCCATTTACTTAGGCCACCAACTCATGTCTTACGTCGAGATGTTTGTTAGGGATCGTTGCAGATTTAAGGAAATAAGAAAAAGAGCTAATCAATCTTCCTACGGTTCAAACATGGTTGGCACTATACTTGACTTAAATAGGGATGCTATCGCCAGATCCCTGCACTTTGACGATTCAACATACAACTCTATAGACAGCACAACGGACTACGATCACATATTGGAATTTTTGGGAGCTGTGAACATATGTGGAGTTCACATTTCAAAGTTCATAGCTGACGTATTGACTTGGCTTGCTCCTTCCAATAACTTTATATCCTTGAGCGACGCAATAGTTGTTCAGAACATTTGCAATCCTTTGAAGCGTGATCCAAGAGTGTTAGAAGCAATACGTGCAAAAGTCGGAAAACTCTTAGGTCTGTACACTGGAGTACATGCTATCGCTAACGGTTTATCAAGTGGAGTCAGTCAAGATATACATGAGGCTGTTAACTCACTTATTGACTCCTACGATGCTGTCACAATCTCCATAAAAAACATAAAAACGATAGTCGATGATTTCGTAGTCAACAGAAAGGAGGTGAAGGAGGCTTCTCAGGCTAATTTCCCAACTGCTCCGGATGTTGTTGACTGGCTAGTTATGAACCTTGATATCACAACACAAAGAGCTGCAGAGGTAAGCGCGAACATCGTTAAGTTGGCTAGCGCAAAAAATACAAAACTTTCTCTGCTGCCACTGGATGAGCTACAAAAAATAGAGCCCCGTATAACAAAGGACATATACACTGTGTTGGTCACATCCAGGGCTGTTATCAACAGAAGAACTAAGGGTGGCAGCAGTCCTGTGCAAATACGCAAAGCTATCAGAAACGCTAAGAGGGCTTTGTAATAGTGGTACGAACCGTTCCATACATTGTATTAATTTGCTTACTCTTAACAGGCTGTGGTGTCACCGGCCCTCTCTACATTCCAAAAAAGACGGAAATGAATTTTATATCTCCGCAAAGCTGAAAGCCATCTTTTATGGGCTATTACACCTTCATTTTTTATACCAAAAAGACTCAAAATCGATCCTTCCAAGTATAAACGGAATAACATTTTCACATTTTTCTTTCTATTCTTAATAAATCTTATATAAAGAACTATACTAGTAGCTAGTACAGCACAATGTGACTTTTCTTTTTGCTGATGATATGAAGTCTGCAGATAAACTTTGAGCTGATACAGCTACTACCATGCTCAACATAACAAAAGTAAGATAGCTATATACCGAAATGATTTTTACTGGCCCGACCGAAAAAAACAAAAGAAAATATTATTTAGACTGGCTGAGGTTGTCTAGAACCACAAACGTTGGAGTAAGAACGTTTTGGGACCTCCTCAGAATGTTTGAGAATCCAACAAAGGCGATAGAACACCTTCCTTCTCTTGCTAGAAGTGGTGGTTCTCTGCGTGTGCCTCATATCCCCTCCAAAGCTGACATCATGGATGAGCTAGAGCGAGCGGACAAATTTGGAGCGACGATTGTGCCAGCATTTGCAAGTACATATCCAAAGCTACTGTGTACTTTACCAGATACTCCACCGACTTTGACTGTCAAAGGCAATATCGAGCTGCTATCTAACACTCAGTCCATTGCAATAGTGGGGGCACGCAATTCGTCTGCAAACGGTTACAGCATCGCAAAGCGGTTAGCAGAGGATCTAGGCAGCAGTGGTTATGTAGTAGTATCTGGCCTAGCAAAAGGCATAGATACCGCTGCTCACATAGGCGCGCTCGCTACAGGCACTATTGGTGTAATAGCAAGCGGTATTGATCACATTTATCCGCCAGAAAATAAAAATTTGTATCACGCATTATATGAGCGTGGAGCGGTGATATCGGAATTACCTTTTGGAACCAAGCCTAAGGGTACACACTTTCCATACCGTAATAGAATAATATCAGGGCTTTCAAGGGGGGTGATAGTGGTGGAGGCTGCTGTCAAATCTGGAACACTGATTACGGCAAGATTTGCAATGGAGCAAAGCAGAGAGGTATTTGCAATTCCAGGTTCCCCATTAGACGAGAGGAGTAAAGGTACCAACTACTTGATCAAGGATGGAGCTTATCTTGTAGAGACTGCGGAGGAGGTCCTTGCTTTACTATCTGGCACGAAGCTTACATCAGATTTACTAGAGGGTACCAACACATCATTCACAACCCCCAATGTTAAGAAGGAGACGGAAGTAGAAGAGGATTTACCAGATCTCCGCCAAGTAGTTATAAATCAACTATCTTATAGTCCTACTGCACTAGACGCGATCATAGATCAAACTGGCATGAATTCCTCCACGCTTAGCAGAATCATAGTGGAGTTAGAGCTAGCTGGCAGAGTAGAAAGATTGCACCACAACAAGGTCGTCCTACTTCACAAGGATTAGAAGTGTGGGCCCGCTCCTTTGTTTAAAGCATTTACATCATTGGGTACTTTTTTGCTAAATGCCCGTCGTAACCTTTGGGTCCATGTCTTTGTGGACGCATCTTGTTGATGAACATCTGCTTTATTATCATATACCCGTCCTGTAAGACCTGGTAACAGACTCACTGCCTCCGTTGGAGTCCTCCCCCCCCCTTGGCCTGGACCACCTGTGGCAACATCCTTAGTCTTTTTGTCATCTAATTTTCCGCTATTCTTAGAGAACAATAAGCTAATTTTGGAAAACATATAGACTATCAGTTTTTGAAACCAATTCACACCTTCTTTCTGTTTTTGAGGCTCTGACGCTTCTTTGGGTGTGATATCGTCAGGGGCGCTTTGTTTAGGATCAGGCATAACACAAAAACCTATACTATAAACATAGCATTGATGCTACAGCACAAAGTTTAACAGTTGGTTAACAGTTAAACCTAAATGTGATAACGTCCCCATCATTTACGACATACTCTTTGCCTTCTGGTCTTAATTTACCAGCAGCTCTTGCTCCTACTTCTCCATTACAATCGATGTAATCACTATACGATATGGTTTCTGCCCTGATGAAGCCACGCTCAAAATCACTGTGAATTGCACCAGCAGCCTGTGGAGCAAACGTACCCTTCGTAATAGTCCATGCTCTTGTCTCCTTTGGTCCAACTGTAAAAAAGGTGATGAGGTTTAGTACATCGTATGCGCTTCGTATCACCTTACTCAGTCCGTCTTCACTGATGTTCAAAGCATTTAAAAACGCTTGCCTTTCAAGTTCAGTCTCCAAATTTGCTATATCCGACTCAATCTGTACTGAAATCGTCACACACTGCAAGTTTTCACTGCGGGCTCTTTGAATAACACTATTTGAGTAAGAATTCCCAGATACTGCGTCATTCTCCCCAACATTACAAACATACATCACCGGTTTAGAAGTCAGCAACTGCAGGTTTCTAATAAGCTTTTCGTTTTCCTTATTAACCATATGCCTGACCGGCTTACACTCCAATAAGAGGGAGAGCGCCTGGTGTACAAGCTGCAGCTCTTTTTCCAGCTCCTTATTATTTTTTGCTTTTTTCTCCAAAACTGGAATCCTTTTGCTGAGACTTTCATAATCCGCTTGTATCAACTCAATTTCAATGATCTCAATGTCCCTGATCGGATCTACGCCACCTTCAACATGCACTATGTTATCATCCTCAAAGCACCTGACAACCTGAACAATCGCATCTACTTCTCTGATGTGGGATAAAAACTGATGGCCAAGGCCTTCCCCCTTGCTGGCTCCTTTGACCAATCCCGCAATGTCTACAAACTCAATTTGCGTAGGAATGACAGACGCCGACCTTACAACCTCTGCTAATCGATGTAGCCTGGAGTCCGGCACTATCACTTTACCAACGTTTGGTTCAATAGTACAAAACGGATAATTTGCAGCATCTGCATTCTTGGAAAGAGTTAGAGCATTAAAAAACGTAGACTTACCAACGTTAGGTAAGCCCACAATACCACACTGTAGCACTGGCACTGCCTGTTATATATTTTGAGCTTAGCATAGCACAATATAATTTTTCATCAAGTGGCTCCGTGACCAAGCTCTATCAAGGATTCATTGTGCGCCTTACTTGCTTTGGGGTGGACTGTGTGCCCCTTCTGTGACCGCTCTTTTGAAACGTGACCTGATAGATCTTTTGGACGGTACACCTCTACTTCCCTTTTAAAGAGCTTATACTCGTCTCCGTATCTTCGAGCTTTGCCTTCAAGTTCTTCAAACTTTAACTCATCAGCAGTTAAACCATATGCGTGGCATCTCTTACTTAATATTCCAGCAACGCTTTGATACTCCCTTAGCTTTTTTTCACTGTCATCCAATATATGGGTATCTAATGACAGTGTACAGTAAATCTTATTAATACTTTCCTCAAGAAGCTTGACAGTTTCTTGAATGCTTTTAGGGGCTATTGACTCCGTCTCCATAGGCCCTTGCTTAGGAGGGCCTTGCTCAGTAGTTTTAACATCCATAGACTCTTGTTTAGTAGTCTGTTCAGGGCTTTTAGCATCTATGGACTCTTGCTTAGACTGTTCCTTAGCAGCCTGCACAAGATTTTGAAAGTCTATAAACTGTTCGGTACACGTGTTGACAGGAGCTAGGGTGATTTGATCATGCTTATCAAGACTGAAACCGGTTTTGACTAATGTATCCCACAGATCGGAAAGTATTGTGGGAGTTTTAGTTCTTTGCTGTTTGCATACTTTCAGCTTCTCATTAAAACGTTCCTCTATGTCTTCTTTGCTCAACCCGTCACCATCCGCTTCAACTTCTTGGGCTACTTTAATAATATCGTACACTTTGAGTCTGTCCTCCATTGGCATATTTCCAAACTTCCCCTTCATTTCAGGGTATAGCTCCCCTATCAGTTCCTCTCTTTGCTTATCTAGTGTCTTTAGAAATTTTTGACGTTGCTCCTGATACTTTTTCTCTCCAAGAAACATACCAGTATTTGAGGCTATCGTCGTAATTCCACTAAAAGCTACAGATGCTATAGTCATGGGACTTGCTCCACCCAATATACCTAACGCAGTCAATGTACAGGAATGAACTGCAGTAACGTCAAATTGCCGCATTTTATGTGACAGATAACTTATCGCGCGCCTTACGGGACCTCGGGGTTTAGTAACCATGTTGATGTAAGGTTTACACACATGAGTAATCCTCGTATTCATGGCATCACGAATCTGTTGAGACTTAAGATACTGCTTCTCTTTCACAGGCCTTGTACCAAGCAACTTTATCTCTTCTTCTGTGAGAAGTAACTTCTTTTGTTCTGTTGTAAGAGATAATGTCGGCCTTTTGGATTTGTCTTCTTCTCTTTCTCTTTCCTTCTCTAAAAGCTCATGTACAGCCTTATCTTCCTCCTTTAAAGCTCTATTCTTGCGATAGCGTCGCACCTTTCGGCCTACAGCAATGCTAATACCGACTACTCCCAGTACTCCAAAAATAATCGGTATTAGGTACAGACCAGCAGGAGGTAAAAAAAATGCCGATGCTAGACCAACCAACGTAAATATGATGCCAAAACTTGGAGACGCTGAAAAGTCCCACAGAGATTTTAGGCCCTTCTTGAGCTGGATCTTAGCATCCTCAAAAAATTGAGCGGGTGGCATGTGTTCCAGACCTCATGAACGATTGATACGCTTGCTTTTAGTACAGTCTAAGGCCACCGTTGATCGGCAATACTACGCCAGTAATAAAGGATGATTTTTCATGTGCTAAAAACGTGATGGCTCTTGCAATATCGTCGACTGTTGCCAACCTGCCAACTGGCACCTTTGATATTATACCATCCAAAATATCCTTTGGAATCGCTGCAACCATCTCAGTGTTCACATAGCCTGGAGCTATAGCGTTGACGGTCACACCTACTTTTGCACTTTCCAAAGCCAAAGACTTTGTAAATCCTTCTATACCAGCTTTAGTAGCAGAGTAGTTCGTTTGACCTGCCATTCCATGAGCATTGACAGAGCTCATACTGATGATACGACCATACTTGTTATCACGCATCTTTTGTATTACTGCTCTGGTCATATTAAAAACAGAACACAGATTCGTTTCAATGACGTCTTTCCACTGCTGATATGACATCTTGTGCATCATACTATCCCTTGTAATGCCTGCATTGTTGACTAAAACCTCAACATTACCTCCTAGGTACTCTTCAATTTTAACTATACCCTCTTGGCATTGGTTAAAATCAGATACGTTGAGCTTTAGGGTCTTGATGCCTGATTCTTGTTCCAATTGACGTGCATGCTCTTCATTCCCAGCGTATACAGCCAACACACTATATCCTTCCTTCTGCAGCTCTAAAGAAATAGCCTTACCTATACCTCTAGTACCTCCTGTCACAACTGCTCTTCTTGTCATATGCTTACCCCCTTCAAATGGTTTATAAAATTACATTTACCTTTCAACGCACATAGCAACTCCCATACCTCCACCCACGCAGAGTGTAGCAAGCCCTTTGTGGACACCTCTTTTTTGCATTTCGTGAAGAAGAGTGACCAATATTCTTGCTCCAGAAGCGCCAATCGGATGACCCAATGCTATGGCCCCCCCGTTTACGTTTACTTTGGTTGTATCCCAGTTCATGGTTCTGTTGACGTATAGCGCTTGTGCTGCAAAGGCTTCGTTCGCTTCTATCAATTCTAGGTCATTGATACTCCAATGACAAAGCTCCAAGGCTTTTTTAGAGGCAGGAACAGGGCCAGTACCCATCACTATTGGTTCCACCCCCACCTGAGCAAAGCTTTTGATACTACCCAGTATCTCCAACCCTCTTTTAACAGCTTCCTCCCTTGACATTAGCATCACTATTGCAGCGCCATCGTTGATTCCAGAAGCGTTACCCGCAGTTACAGTCCCATCCTCTTTAAAAGCTGGCTTAAGCTTTGATAAACCGTCGCACGTAACATCCCCTTTTATGTATTCATCCTCTTGAAATGGTACCATTCCTTGCTTTGTTCGGACCATAATTGGCACTATTTCTTCTTTAAACCTTTGAGACTTTTGGGCGGCCATTGCCTTGGCTTGGGAATCTACAGTAAATTGATCCTGGTCGTGCCTTGATATGCCAAAACTTTCCGCAATTTTTTCAGCTGTAATACCCATATGCACTTTTTCAAACGCATCAAACAACCCATCATTGATCATGAGGTCAATCAAAGTGGCATTACCCATTTTTTTACCGCCTCTGATGTTCATGCCGTGAAGAGACATACTCATGTTCTCTTGTCCACCAGCAATCACGATTCTGGATTGACCCAATAGAATTGATTGATATCCAAGTGCTATTGCCTTTAATCCGGAACCGCAGACTTGATTGACAGAGAATGCAGGAACATCAACAGGTATCTTACCTTCGATTGCTGACTGCCGTGTCGGATTTTGACCTGCACCAGCTGTCAGTACCTGTCCAATGATCACTTCTGATACCTCACTTGCTTGTACATTTGTCTTAGCAAGTGTTTGACGTATTAGAGCGCCTCCCAATTTATGGGTCTCTGTTGTACTTAGTGCTCCATTGAAACTCCCGATTGCAGTTCTCAATGCACTCACGATCACTACTTCCATTTTTCTCCCCTTTTTTTCTTGTTGTTAATCAACCGAATGATAACCAGCATCTACATAGTGTACGCCACCCGTTATGTTTTTTGCACACCCACTGACTAGAAATGCGGACATATTGCCGACATCTTCTAGATCCACCAACGAGTGTAGCGGTGACTTATCCTTCGCCTTGCTTAACAATCCGCTAAAGTCATCTATCGCTGATGCTGCCCTTGTTTTTACAGGACCTGGAGATATGGCGTTAACACGTATACCCTTTTCTCCTAATTCTGCAGCCATATACCTCACCGCAGACTCCAGTGCAGCTTTTGCAACACCCATGATACCATAATGTTGCACCACTTTCTCGCTACCATAATAGCTTAGTGTTATGATACTACCTCCACTTGTCATCAATGGTTCTGCACACTTAGCCAATCTGATTAGTGAGTGACAGGATATATCCATTGTGGTGCTAAAGTCCTCGGCAGTAGTATCAACCACCCTACCCTTCAGAGCTGCTAATGGAGAAAAAGCTATAGAATGTATCAAAAAATCCAAACTACCCCATGTGCTTTTGATCTCTGCAAACAGTGAGTCCAGATCCTCCATATTTTGTACGTCGCACAGCTTAAAAATGTTGCACCCCAACTCTTCTTTTAAGGGCAACACGTACTCTTCCGATCTTGACTTTCTATATGTGATTGCAAGCTCAGCTCCCAGCTTTCTCAATACAGAGGCGCAGCCATACGCCAAGCTACTACTATTTGCTATGCCTAAAATCAGGCCTTTTTTCCCCCTTACATCCATCATATGTTTCTACATGATTAATACCCATATAATCATGCTACTACTGATTTTCTGAAGTTGTAAAGAACTATGAACAGAAATAAGAAGCTTTTTCTTGCGTGGCTGGGATGGTAGGATTCGAACCTACGGGTGGCGGTACCAAAAACCGCTGCCTTACCACTTGGCTACATCCCAATAAAACAAAAGCATGCAGTAAATCTGCACAAGATAGCACAGACATTTACAATATTCTAAATTGCACAACAAGTCAAATACCAGAATTACCAGACTCTTGTCAATTCCTAAAGTGTTACACTTGGTCATTGACAGTTCAAGTCATTGTCGCTATTAGTGCGTTACATAGTAAGGCATTTAGACAATTTATAAAAATAACACCACGTTACTTATTAGAAATCTATGAAAAGCATTCTTTCTATACAATCACACGTTGCTTACGGGTATGTAGGTAACAAGGCTGCTACATATCCACTACAAGCTATGGGCTTTGACGTATGGCCTATTAACACTGTACAGTTCTCTAATCACACAGGATACCCTGGATGGAGAGGACAGGTCTTTTCAGCAGAACATATCGTTGATTTGGTTTGTGGCATCTTTGAGCTTGGCAAAGCTGGTAGATGTCAAGGCATACTTAGCGGATACATGGGCAGCTCTGCTATATGTTATGCGGTACGAAGTATTGTTCACAAATTTAAGAAACTAAACAGCAGCGTGGTCTATCTCTGTGATCCTGTGATAGGGGACGGCTGTTGTTACGTAAGACCTGAAGTACTAGCTTTTTTTCAGCATCATTTGCGTGCTGACATTATCACACCTAATCAGTACGAAGCTGAGTTTTTATCAGGCATCACGATCAAGCATGTGGAAGATCTACACAAAGTCAGCAAGTACTTTCATGGCTTAGGAGTATCGATAGTTATCATCACGGGCATCAGACTTGAAGGTGATGATGGGCACTTAAATGTTTTTGCATCAAATGGAAGCTCTCATTATCTAATCAAGACGGATGAGTACAAGTCTAACGCAACGATCAACGGAACTGGTGATTTGTTCTCAAGCACATTCTTAGGCGCCTACCTTAAGGACAACAACATTCCAGCGGCTCTTCAATACGCTGTCTCTTGTTTGCAATCTGCGGTAAGGGCCACTGTCGCTTCAGGCACTGGTGAATTACAGGTTTTATCTGTCAATTATCGTGATCCTGCAGAGACGCTCCCGGAAGTCATAAGCTTGTAGATGGTGCACTTGGCGGGAATTGAACCCACAACCTCTGCCTTCGGAGGGCAGCGCTCTATCCAGTTGAGCTACAAGTGCGCAAAAAGCCTATTTCACCTTTGGTTCGACTGATTCTTCTTTAGTCTGCTTCTCGAACCCATCCAAAAACTTCCTAATCCTTGGATCTTGCATTGTTTCCAACAAAGTCTTACCATTAATGTCTACAACGTTGTCCTTGAATCTAGGATTGATATTCAATACAAGGTCTTCCCCTGGCTTTAACTCACCATCCTTGTCTAATGCAGCAAGTGCATCATAAGCATCTGCTTTGACATTCTCCACAGTGCGTTTTAAAAACGCAAACTTACCCTGTCTCTGATCCAGCTTATAAAGCTTCTCAATTAAAGGGTAATTTGCTTCAAGTGTAGATACAACACTCGCGATCATGGCGTGCGGATCAGACACTTTCACGGCAGCAACAAGCTCTCTGCTGCCGTCCTTGTTGTAATCTATGTTTGTATGAATGGTATGATCGTTCAACCTAAGCAAATCTGAGAAATGTAATTCCCCATCGACACTATCACACCTATTGCAACTCCCTTTTGTCTCAGATATGAATGTACGGATATCTAGGGCTACATCCATTAACTGCCTGAGATCTTCCCCAGTGACGGAGCTTCTCAGCACAGAAGGGATATTTTCATTTATGGACCATTCTTTTAAGAGAGCATTTGACAGACGATCTCTGATACTTTCTTTTTGGCCTTGTGTATAGTTTGCCCTACTGTCACCCATAAACTCTAACGATATGTTATGCTCCCCATCGCTTGCAATACCCCATTTGAATTTGCTAGCGTAGGGTCCAGCATGAGTATGGTATGACATATCCAGAAGCCATTTCTCGTCTCGACCTATCTTCGATATATCACGCATATTAGGCCTTGATGATCTAAGGTTCTTTATCATCTCAAGCAAAGACTTTGGGAGGTCCATGACGATCGATACATCTAAATTCCACTCACCTATGACATCAAAAATGAGCCCAGCTATTTTATCAGTTCCAAAGGTACTGGAATTGAGGGCATGATTCAACCACTCCCAAGTCACCCCCTTAACACCAGCTTGATACGTGACTTTATATGCACCGTTTTTGGCTTTCTTACCGATAAAAGTCATACTTGACCCGTTAGCCTTATATATCTCACTATTGTCGCTTACAAAGCGTAGAGAATATGGCTGCTCAATTTTGACTGCGACCTGTGTATCAGGAAAGTCACTCAAGCGCTGACTTAAAATCGCTCCATCAAATTGAACCACTACCGATGGCTTTTCAATGTATGTGTCAACAGTACCAAAACTTATAATGCTCTTTTCACCAGTGGTTTTCATGGTAATCATGTTAGTAAAAGGATTATAACTGGCCTGAATCCCCTCCACATGAATTTTACCAACACCAAGGTCTTCAAATAAAATCGTATCTCCCAACGAAAATCTAAACAAGTACTTTTGAACTTTAAAGGAAGATAGATCGGTCTTTACAATGCGACTAGCTCTGCCTTTTTGCAAATCTACAACCAATTCTTCCATGACAAGCTTTTCAAATCTATTTGCTAGCAGGAGCCAGACGAGAGCCACACAAGCGCTCACCAACGATAATAGTATTAGTGATATTTTTTTCATACATTTTCTCAACTTTTCGGTATATCACTGAAATATAAATAAAAAATATGCAAACAGCAACATCAATTACGTACGATGCCGTGTAACGCTTAAACAATCAGACACTGTGGAAAAATGCCTCAGCAACAAACAGATGCGTCTCAACTCTATCCACAGTCTGTCTTGGCACAAATCTAAACAAATTTCACATCCAAGATTTGGTAATACCGAATTCCTCTTGGGCTTACCACCTCAACAGAATCACCTGACTTCTTTCCTATCATGGCCTTTGCAATCGGCGATGAGAAAGAAATACAGCCAGACGTCGGCTCGGCCTCATAATCGCTAACTATTTTATACACCACCTCCTTTTCTGTATCCTCATCTACCAACCTCACGGTCGCACCAAACACCACGCTTTGACCAGTGAGTGTACGCGTATCTATGACTTCTGCACGTGCAAATTTATCCTCCAGATCAGAGATCTTAGCCTCTATGAACCCTTGCTTTTCCTTTGCGGCACTGTATTCAGCATTTTCGGAGAGATCTCCATGTGCACGTGCCTCTGCAATTGCTGCAACAACCGATGGACGCTCTACAAATTTCATTCTATGGAGTTCTTCGCATAGCTTCTCATATCCAGCTATAGTAATGGGAAACTTGTCCATATTATTTACTGTTATTTTTTACCGTATTGAGACACTTGATACATCATATATTTCGTGCCGTCTATAGATTGTTTGAATTATACCGCACTATTTTCATAATTTGACCAAATCACCCAAAATATACCTTGAGTTCGTTCAAAATTTACTCACATTCTTTGTCGCTCACCTCTCCTCGCCTTTGTCATGCCAGCATCTTCCTATGTCATCAACTATGTTTTAAATGCATTTGCCATCCCGCCACTTCGCCTTGTCCTCGGCACTCTCCCTTTTTTGTCACTTCCGTACTCCTCCTCTGCCACTCCATGCACCTCTCCTCTACCATTCCGGCACACCACTCCCGTTCTCCTCCCTTGTCGTGCCCATCTCTCCCTTGTCATGCCCGCAAAAGCGGGCATCCATTCACCTGTCTTTAAAATAGATATCGCTTAACATTAAGCTTAATGTTCGTTATACTAATCATTAATACCGTTTACGATTGCTATAAACCACTTAAGAGAATGTCATGACAAACTTACCCATTCCTGTAATAAGCGCTTTGCGAAAATTGGGCCAGGACATCAATGATGCAAGGCGTCGAAGACGCATAAGCGCCCAGCTTATGGCACAGCGTGCTGGATTGTCAAGGTCCACAATTGGAAAAATTGAAAAGGGAGAACCAACTACCTCCATGGGTAGTTATGGCGCAGTACTCTTTGTGCTTGGTATGGAGAAACGCATGAGCGATTTAGTTGATAGCGTGCATGACATCGTTGGACGAAGACTTGAGGATGAACATTTACCCAAAAGGGTTCGTATGCCCAACAAAATCAATGAGAAAAGCGATGATCAATAAAGAAATTATTGTCTGTGTTTCTTTAGGATCGCAAAACATCCGTGTTGGAAAGCTATGGTTTCACGTAAAGGGTCATAAAGAAAGCGCTTCCTTTGAATATGATAAAAAATGGCTTGATCATCATGAAAGATTTGCACTTGAGCCGGCTTTAAAGCTGACGGAAAGTGGGTTTCACACAGATCATGCTTCAAGTTTATTTGGTGGATTTGGTGACTCTGCTCCAGATCGCTGGGGGCGTATGCTGATGCGACGTTTTGAGGCTGCCAAGGCAAAAGAGCAAAATCGTCTACCCACCACTCTTTTTGAAATTGATTATTTGCTTGGAGTGAATGATGAAGCACGTCAGGGAGCTCTACGTTTCTCTGTTGCCCCCAATGACAATATATTTCTATCTCCGAAGGAAAAAATCAGTATTCCTCCGCTTGTTGATTTACCTGTGGTAAAATTTATCATAAATTTTTTAGCAATGGTATTAAATCAAGGGACACACTGATCTCTCCTCTGCCACTCCCGCTTCACTCTTTTGTCATGCCCCTCTCTCCTTTTTCATACTCGTTTTCACGGGCATCCATCTCCCTTTCCCAACAACTTAGCAGACTACTTTTGCATCGATTCTTTTCATTCCAATTAATTTGCGGACAAGCTATAACCGGACCAGAGAGTAAAAACATGACCATACCACTCCAGTTTGGAGTTTGGACTGAACATTTGACCAAATTACTTAAAATATACCTTGAGTTAGTTCAGAAAGTATGAACAGTATATGTGAAAGTCAATAACACCAACTTACCAAACACCACCTATGCATGTATCAAGCTCTCCCCTATAGCACCTGGTGACTTGATTGCACCTCAAACCCACTTAGTATCACAACTGACATCAACAGCAAATTTATGCAACACATCAAAGATATTGCAGCCATTATCGACAAATACGAGTTATTTGTCGTGGATATTAATGGAGTCATGCACGATGGCCTTGACTTTTATCCACATGCCTTAAATTTTTTATCGCTTCTTTTAGAAAGAAACAAACAGGTGTTATTTCTTTCAAACGCTCCAAGACCAAGCGGCATCTTTGTAACCAAACTTGCATCAATTGGGTATAACTCACCTGTGATTAGAGTCGTCACTTCTGGAGATTTCTTCGTATACAAACTGACAGAAATGCTAACCAAGACCAAAAAAAAGTTACCATGTCATGTGGTATGCCAGGAACGCAATGAAGATCTACCTTTGGAGGCTCTGGTAGACGCTACAACATTAGAAGAGGCAGAATATCTGATATTACTAGGCTTCACAAGTGAGGGGGAAGCAAAGGATCGATACGATCAGATTCTGCACAAAGCACTAGACAAAAATCTGACCGCATTATGCCCTAACCCAGATGCCATTGCAGTTCTCGGCACTGGTTTTTGCTACCCTGCTGGATTGATAGCACGCAGGTATGAGGCAATGGGAGGCACTGTAATATACTATGGTAAACCACATGTAGAGATATATCGATTTGGTTTACAACATTACTTGCCGGCTATTTCAAATAATGCGATCATTGCGATTGGGGATAACATGAGAACCGATATCGTTGGAGCACACAACATCAAGGTTGATTCACTGCTAGTGATGTATGGAGTGCATGCCAACGATTCCATCACAGAAATATCTCAGTACGATATTTTGCCTACATACGTGCTTTCTTAAGACAGGAGCATCTACTGTATGTGTTATGCTGAGGTCTTTGAGCTATGGTATTATCAATTTGACATCTGGCCACAACATGTGTTCATCAAAACACGAGAGTGACAACCACAGTATCTGAATATGTACCTGCCATGACAATCTGGTTGGGAGGAAGCAATACTGTTATAGGTATGGACTGTGTTGTACCAGTACCAACTGATGGTATACTAGATGTACCACCAGGACTATTGAGATCCCCGCCCCAAGGAGTACCTGATGATGTCAGTATGTAGGACAAGTATGCGTTGTTGGTATTTTGTGGTGCAGTAGTTAATTTCATTCGCCTTGCACTACCGGATATATTTTGGCCACCATCTATCATAATCGAGTATGGTGTACCAACTGTACAAACGGTATTGATCTGAGAATTCATCACAACTTGAGCACCGGTGTATTGACTAATATTGATTGAAGTAGGCGAAAGAGTGCATACACTTTGTACGGTAGTTGTGATCTTCATATTTGCAACCACCGTTTGTCCAACAGCAATGGAATTTGTGAGCAGCTGGACACAAAACACCAAAATAACCCCACATACTCTGGCGGCAGACAGATTGTAAAAAAAACTTTGGCGCATACACATACGTGTAAAAATTCTTAACTCTTACGATACATGATTAACGTATGTTGAGCAATCATCAAGTCATTAACTTACACAAAGACAAAAATATATCGCGCCAATATTAAAAAGTGTGTTATACAGTGAGTTGATGTTTAACTTTTTTCCTCAATCTATATGCGTTCCGTATACAAAGACATAGCTGTCGTTATTCCAGCTCGTTTAGCGTCCGTCAGATTACCAAGAAAGGTACTTGCTGACATAGGTGGCATACCAATGGTGATCAGAGTAGCAAACGCTGCAGCCGCTGCAAATGTGGGAGATGTCTATATAGCCTGCGATGATGATGACGTACTTGATATTGTGTCTAGGTATACTCATCGAGTAATTATGACAGATCGTTACATCGAATCTGGAACTGACAGGGTTCACTCTGTCGCGCACCGTCTTCATCACGAGAACGTATATAGAAACATAATCAACCTCCAAGCTGATTTGCCAACGATCGATCCAACAATCATTCAAGAAGTTGCAGAAAGGCTGCTAGAGGGTGACGCAGATATAGTCACAGCGGTTGCGCAGACCACAATAGCTGAAGCACAGAATAGCAATGCTGTGAAAGCTGTTTTATCTGATGCTGATCGCGTCGTATACTTCTCTAGAGCTTTGTGCCCTTGGGGTGAGGGTGAGCTATTTCACCACATAGGTATATACGGTTATACAGAAGACGCCTTACGTACCTTTGCCAAAGCTCCTCGTACACTACTTGAAAAAAGAGAAAGTTTAGAGCAACTGAGAGCGTTAGAAAATGGGCTCAAGATGTTTGCCGTCGTAGTTGATTCTTTCCCTACATCTGTCGATACTCAAGAAGATCTGGACAAAGTCAGAGCAGAGTTGAGTAGTTCTAACAGCTACAGCAGCTCTGATAGCGATGGCGATTGATCTAGCAGTGTCAATAACTCGGTAATATTGTTTGATAATCTTAGGGAGTATGAAGAACGTTACGCTATCTGTAGTAATACCGGTAATGAATGAAGCTGAAAACGTAGCTCCACTGCTTACAAGTCTTCAACAAGCACTGAATGAGCTAAGTTATGAAGTGATATTTGTAGATGATGGATCTACTGATTCTACATGTAAGGAAATACTCAAGTGTGAATTTGAAAACACCAGGCTGTTGGTTTTTTCCAGAAACTTTGGTCAAACATGTGCACTCACCGCGGGCATAGATGCAGCGCGTGGCGAATACATTGCGACCATTGACGGTGACCTTCAAAACGATCCTTCAGATATTCCGGCAATGCTACAAAAGCTAATATCAGAAGATCTTGATATGTTGACTGGAGTCAGGACGAACAGAAACGACAACTGGGTACTAAGAAAGATTCCAAGCAAGATCGCAAATTTTATCATTAGAAAGCTGTCTGGTACGAATATCAACGATTTGGGCTGTACACTGAAGGTCTTTCGGAGCACTACAGCGAAAAATTTGAGATTGTATGGTGAACTGCACAGATTTATTCCAGTTGTAGCAAACATACAGGGTGCAAAAATTGCAGAAATGCCTGTAAAACACCACAAGCGACAGTTTGGTCATTCAAAATACGGCATCAGCAGAACATTTAGTGTACTGAGCGATCTGACACTACTGCTATTTCTTCAGAGATACAACCAAAGACCTATGCACTTGTTTGGAACTATTGCGTTCACCTTTTTTGCTATAGGGAGTACCATTGGCCTATACATGTTATATCAAAAAGTGCTTGGTCATGACATTGGACACAGGCCACTTTTTTTGATCAGCATACTGTGCATCATGGCCTCTATGCAGTTTGTTACCACTGGGTTCATTGCAGAGCTTTTGGTGCGAGTGTACTACAATCCGGATTCAAACAAGCCATATCGTATTTCATCCGAATACCGCAACGGTAAGCTAGTCTGATGGATGTTGATAGTCCTTCCCTTGTCTTATTAAAAGCTTGTCCGCGTATAATACCAAATTTCAGATTAAATCGTCCATTCGTCAAAAGTCTAGATTTTGAATATCTGTATTAGAGTGCTGGTCTCAATTTCCGTGCGATTTATGTTTTTTGCAAAGGCTTATAGCCAAATGTTGACGTTTGAGGTGCAATATG
>NZ_SCFA01000038.1 GCF_004210275.1 Rickettsiales endosymbiont of Peranema trichophorum | reverse complement strand
AGATATATGAGTCGCACTTAGCATTTTGGAGGTTTGAGGACTCAGCATTTGAAAAGAAGCGTCAGGATGCTATGGAACAGGGAAGAGAGGAAGGCATAGCGCAAGGTAAGGAAGAAGGGATAGCAATAGGCAAAGCAGAAGGCATAGCACAAGGGAAGGAAGAAGGTTTAGCAATAGGCAAGGCGGAAGGCATAGCACAAGGTAAGGAAGAAGGTATCGCAATAGGCACAGAGCAAGGAAGAGCTCAAGGTAAAGCGGAAGGTAAAGCGGAAGGTAAAGTAGAGGAGAAGATTGCGATAGCGAGGAACTTGTTGAGCTTAGGTATTGATGTAAGTAAGGTGAGTCAGGCCACTGGGCTATCAGAAGCTGAGGTAAATGTCTGCTTGGAAAGTGAAGACAAATGATGAGAAAAATTCGCGCTACTGTTGGTCCAATATACAAACTCTTTCCACAATCCACCTATACCACCTGATTGTTAGATCTTTGTAGATTCAACAATCTATATTCCTGGTTAATACTAAAAATGTATTAACTGTACGTGGCTTTTTGGAAGCTCCTTAATAAACCTTGATGGCTTGTTGTACTGATAGTGTCCGTATATTCTTCTGGAAGAAGTAAATAATATAGACAGCCTTTGTTTAGCTCTTGTAATTGCTACATACGCTAGTCTTCGCTCTTCCTCAAGGCCGATGTCTTTCTTTTCTTCCACAGAACGAGTACTTGGAAAAAGACCCTCTTCCCATCCTGGCAAAAACACAGTGTCAAATTCTAACCCTTTTGCAGCATGTATAGTCATTATACTGACTACGTTGTTATTGGATGATGTGTCTATATCGCTCAACAGGCTGACGTGCTCTAAGAATTCCCCAATATTTGAAAAATCGTTCAGTCCATTGATCAGTTCCTTTAGGTTGTCTATTCTTTCCTTTGCTTCTGCTGTATCTTCTTCGCGCAGAGATTTTAAGTAGTTGCTCTCCTCAAGCATAGTATTAACAACATCGGCGTGATGTGTATACTTCAACATGCTTGACCATTTCTCAAAGTTCTCAAGAAGATCCAACAAAGCAGATTTGCTACGTCCCTTCATTGTATTAGCTGCATAGGTCTTTGCTACTTCAAAAAGTGGTAGACTAGCCGCCCTTGATTCTAAAACCATTGCGTCTACGGTTGCACGACCTATCCCTCTTTTTGGAGTATTGACGATTCTCTCAAAAGCCAGATTATCGGCCCGATTATACAATAGGCGTATGTATGCTAGGCCGTCTTTGATCTCTGCACGTTCATAAAACTTCATTCCTCCTATGATCTTATACGGTATTCGAAATGAGTTTAGGCTTTCTTCAAAACTTCTTGTTTGGTATCCTACTCTAACCAATATTGCGATAGAGGAATAGGGCAGATTATGGACTCTGCGTAGTTGAGAGATCTGATCTGCAACGTACCTCGCTTCCTCTACTTCATTATATAGCGAAATCAACTTCACTTTCTCTCCACCAGGTCTGTCAGTCCAAAGATTTTTGCCATGCCGTTGCACATTATGTGAAATCAACTTCGTTGCAACTCCTAAAATATATGAGGTAGAACGATAGTTTTTTTCTAATCTCGTCACTTTGGCATTTTGAAAATCCTTCTCAAACTTCAGAATGTTACCAATTTCAGCTCCACGCCACCCGTATATCGATTGATCATCATCTCCAACACAACATATGTTATTAGAGCCTTGAGCAAGCAATCTAAGCCATATGTATTGTGCAACATTTGTGTCTTGGTACTCGTCTACTAAGATATATTTAAACTTGCTGTGATAGTGCTCTAGTATGTTCAAGTGCCCATTGAAAAGCTCAATATTATACAGCAGTAGATCACCAAAATCAGCTGCATTATTATGCACAAGACGTTTTTGGTATTCTACATATAGCTCTCGCAGTTTTACGTGTCCAAATGCATTATTATCAGCAAATTGGACCTTGTCTGGTGTGAGACCTCTATCTTTGAGTCTTTCTAATTGATACAAAAACAACTTATAAGAGAATCTTTCTGTATCTATGTTGTAATCCTCAAATATTTGTTTTGCTATCTTAAGGCGTTCTGTGGAGTCCACAATTGTGAAGTTTTGATCAATTTCGAGAACATTACTGTGTATTCTCAAGATCTTCGCTGCTATAGCATGGAAAGTGCCAAGCCACATGTGGTCAACACTATCGTTCATTAAGTTCCCCACTCGCTCTTTCATTTCTTTAGCAGCTTTATTGGTAAACGTGACTGCAAGTATTTCCGTGGGTAAAGCCCGCTTCATATTTAAAATATGAGCTATCCTTGTGGTGAGAACTTTGGTCTTGCCAGTGCCTGCACCAGCTAAAACTAACTGAGGGCCGTCTATTGCTATAACTGCTTCAGCCTGTTCTTTGTTAAGTTGTGTCAGATACTCAAAATGCTCATTTTGCGGCTTCATGATCTGCTCTATAGTGTTTTTACTCATGTATGCTCAAAATTATTGAGTAATCAAACTTATCTCTAAAAACCAGACGTGAAGGAATCATTATGTGTAAGCCTCACCTAGTTGCTTGAGCATAGTGCTTACCTCAGATTTTATAGAACTATCATGCAATGCAAATAACATGTTTGCTTCTAAAAACCCGATTGGTGTTCCACAGTCCAATCTTTTACTTAATATTTTATGCCCATGAAAGGAGCTGTGTGAATCTGTACCACTAGCCAGTAAAGAGACCATAGCATCAGTTAGTTGTACCTCACCATTTCTTCCTGCGGGTGTTTCTTCTATGTGTTCAAAGATACTGGAATGTAAAATGTATCGCCCCATTATTGCTTGATTGGATTTCGTTTGACCGACTGACGGCTTTTCTATCATTCCGGTAATTGATAGGAGCCTTGGATTGTTGGTATCCTTGTACTCTACAATTCCGTAGTTGTAAACATCTTGAGCTGGAACAGTACCTACCCCTATCAAGTTGGTTTGAGATGTTTGATGCGCATTGATCATCTCATCTAACACACCGCTACCACTTGAGTTGATAAAAAGATCGTCTGCCAACAGGATCGCAAAATACTCATCCTTAATAAGATGACGGGCGCACCATATCGCATGCCCTAATCCTAATGGTTGTTGTTGTCTGATAAAAACCAAGTTTCCTGGCTTTGGAAGCCAACCTCTTGTTAATTCCAAGGCAGTTTCTTTTTCCTTCTCAGACAGATTATATTCAAGTTCAAATGCGTGATCAAAATGGTTGATGATTGCATTTTTATTTCTACCAGTAATGAATATGAACTGCTCTATCCCAGCATTCACAGCCTCTTCAAATGCGTGTTGAATCAGAGGTTTGCTTGCAACTGGTAGCATTTCTTTTGGCATAGACTTCGTCGCTGGGAGGAATCTCGTACCAAGTCCACCCACAGGGAACACTGCTTTCTTGATTCTTGCTATGTTTAAATCTCCTATATTTAGTTTTCTATGTACTGGTTAAAACTCAAATGGTACCCGAAAGAAGACTTGAACTTCCATAACCACGAGGGTCGCTAGCACCTGAAGCTAGTGCGTCTACCAATTCCGCCATTCGGGCAATAAAGATAACGCTAAGTTTATTGCGACATCTCAAGATTGTCAAATCAATCTCGTTGTTATATTGATATAACTGAAAAACTGAGTTGAGTTCCTAGATAAGATAAACTATTGCTAGCGCTTTTCCTGTATGAACTTTGATTTGAAAATTTTTCAAAGCTGTTCTGTTAGAAAGAGAGCTAATAGTGGGAAACTTGAGATGTGTTTGAGATAGCTCCCACTTTAGTCCATTGGTAGAAACAATAGCGTCTGGTATTCCAAATATGGAAATTTTGGTATTCGTAGGTGCATCGAAGTCCTTAGTCTGTGTGGGCTGCACAACATAACCAAAGGTAGGTGGAGAGTAAAAGACTGTACAATGCGATACAAAAATGCCAATGTTGTTTGTCACATGGTCTATACAGCCTCCAGCAACTCCTACAACTATTGTTGGAAGTAAGTCGTATTCTGTTGCATATGCTATAGCCTTCTCAAAGTCAGAGTGATTTTGATCTGGAATGTGAGTAATCTTGACATCCATCAAATATTCTGACTTTGCTGAGTCTAGGTCGCCAACTACCACATATGGTTTTATACCCATCTCAAATAGCGTATTGGCTGCTCCATCTGAAGCAACGATTGGCAAATTTGTGGCTTTGAAGAACTCGGAATCAGGCAATTCGCCCTGTAGTGCTAAGACGGAGCGGTACTGGTGAATGTCTATATATCTACAAAAAGCGTCATGACATTCTTTTGTCATAATAGCACTTTTGTATTATTGATATGATACTAATCACTAATCCTACTACATTGCTTGATACCACAAAGCTTGAGTCGATGTAGATACCGTGACCAATCCATGCGACAGAACAAATAAGATAATTAACAAGCATTAGCATTGAAATATCTCGTGTAGAGCGTGTAACGTATGCTTTCCATACTTGTGGTAGTAGGCCTATAAGGGATGTAATTAAAGCTATATAACCAAGAAATACTTCCATACGCTTCTCCACGATTACGTTAACACAAGGCTTACACGAGTAACAAAGATGTTTGTATTTTGACATACTTGACACACGACGTGGATCATACATCTAAACACTGTGTGTAGCAACGCATTTTCTTTCCATGTTGCATAACAGGAAACGATCGTGTTTAGAGACTTCTGCACTACTTTCTGATACCACATCTCATACCAATTCTCATTTTTAAATGATTCAAAACGGATTTTGTGAAACTCGGCTCTGCGCACGTATTTCAATACGCTTACGCAGCCTCATCCTCAAATCCATTTGCCTGATTTCATCTGAAACTTGGTATCAGACTTACAATGCCCGTAAAACGGCCATCCATTTGCCTTTGCCAACAGCTTAATAGATAACTTTTGCATAGATTCTTTTCATTCCAATTAATTTGCGGACAAGCTCTCACACCATTTTCAGTTTGCTCAGTGGGTGCTTCTTTATTAAGAGCTTTTCCGCATCCTTCTTTAAAACTTTGGTATAAATTTGAGTAGATGAAATGTCAGAGTGTCCAAGCAGCTCTTGAATCACCCTCAAATTTGCCCCGTTTTCAAGCATATGACTGGCAAACGAGTGCCTGATCTTATGTGACGAAATTTTATTCCTTTCAAATCCTGCAAACACCGCAAGTTTTTTAATAAACTGGGTAAAACGTTGCCTAGTGAGATGTGATACAAGGCCATTTTTTTTCATAGATGGAAAAAGCCATTGTGTTGATCGCCCCTCTTTCATAAATAACTTCCTCACCTCTAAATACTTTCCAAGAATCGCAATCGCACTTTCATTAAGCAATACCAACCTTTCCTTACCACCTTTCCCAGACACAAAGATATGGTTTTGTATACCACCGGTAATTGCGTTCCTCTCAATAGCGCTTAGTTTTAAAGTCACCAGCTCTGAGATCCTAAGACCAGTAGCGTATAGTAACTCCAACATCGTAGTAAATCTTACACCTAGTGCAGTTTGATCTTGATACGATAACTGTATAAGCTTTGCGATCTCCTCCTTAGAAAGTGCTTTTGGTAAACTGAGACCACTCTTTGGTCTTTCGAGATATGCGGCTGGACTCTTGGTCAATTTCTTTGTCATGACCAAAAACTCAAAGAATTGGCGGAGGGCAGATATCTTGCGCCTAATACTCTTTGGTGAATATGACCTGTCTCCTAGCTTTGTGACGTACGACACTAAAATATTGTAGTCACACTGCTCTAAGCTTCGGCTTGTTTCTGATAGAAAAACAAAGAAATCCAAAATATCTCCCTTGTAAGCAATTAAGGTGTTATCAGCAACACAACGCTCAGCTGATAACATCTCTAAAAAATCTTCTACAAGAGTGATATTATCTGTTCTCATACTCTTTCAGATACAAGAGCTTCCAATTTCTTGGCAGCGATTAGTCCAGGAGGTTCACCTAGACTCCTTCCTAATATGTCCAAAGCTATCCTATACATCTTTTTTTGATAATCCTGTTGCTTTACGTCATTTAATACATCGAGCGCCTTATTTGCAATTAGGTTAGGTTGACACCTCTCTTGAATAAATTCTTCGACAATTTGTTGGTTCATGACAATATTACATATTGCAAAGTATTTATTGTCTAGCATCCGTCTTAAAAAGCATGCTGTTAAACTAGAAACTCTGTATACGACTATCATAGGAATTCCATAGTACATTAATTCAACGCTAGATGTACCAGACTTGATAATTCCAAAGGAGGCGATTGAAAGTAAATCACATCTTGTTTGATCGCTTGACGAAATGATGAGACGATTCCCGAGTGTCGCAAATTCAGTGTGCAACATGTCTTCGATGTGGGGTAGGGTAGGCATAAAAAACTTTAAGTTTGGTGCTTTCCTTATCAATTGAGCCATGACATCCATGTAAATTTTTTTATGCCACATAATCTCTACCTTTCTGCTACCAGGCATCAGAACGATCACTTGTTCATCATCATGAATGCCATATTTAGCTCGTATTGTGCTGCTCTTATCACTATCTTGTTGAAATAATGGCATTTCACATATCGGATGACCTACGAACGTTGCGGGCAAAGCAACTGCGTCACAGTACTTTTCCTCATTTGGCAATATTAAAAATTGATGATCGTATAGCGTTGCAAGTCTCTTCATCACTTTATTTAAACGGTGTTCGTTTAAGGCCCATGGACTTGGCGCGACATAGTTCACAATTTTCATGCTACTTTTGACCTTACTACGTATATTTTCAATGACCCTCCTGTTAAATCCAGGAGCGTCTATAGTCACCACTACGGCAGGTTCAATTCGTAGTATTTCGTCAGCAGTTTCTTTGATCAAGCGTTTGATACGAAATATGTGAGGAATGAGCTCAACAAGCCCCATGATTGATATATCTTCGATAGGAAACATACTTCTGGGTAAACCTGCATTGAGCATTGCAGATCCTCCCACACCGTAAAATGTAGCTCTGCTATCAATTACCTTCATCCACCTAATAAGGTGGGCTCCTATTTTGTCTCCAGAAGCTTCACCAGCAAGGATGCAAAACTTGAAATTATTAGTACTAGTCATATAACATGCCTGTTAATTTAAATGATAGAGCCTCTTACAGCAGTATCAAGCAAGTTTAGGAGACAACCCTTAGGATCGCCACCTTCATACAGTATTTTGAAAAGCGTTTCAATGAGGGGGAGTTGGATATTAAGCTTGTGACACAGTTTATATGATACAAAACTTGAGTTATAGCCCTCGTATGTGCCGTTACCTTTTTGAATGATCTGTTGAGGACTGTTGCCATTTGCGATCAAATAACCAAATGTCATATTTCTTGACGTCTTGCTACTAGAGGTCAACACAAGATCACCTACACATGCCAAACCTGTAATGGAACTCTCATCGCCACCTAAAGCGCTGATAATCGCTTTAATTTCATTGAGCCCAATCGTTATGATCGCAGCTCTTGCATTCATCCCAAGATTTAGACCTTCTGCGATACCAGCCATCACAGCTACAACATTTTTAAGAGCGCCACCAATCTGCACACCTATCACATCATTGGAGTATATCATCGTGAAGTAATCAGTACTGAAAGTGTTAATGATGTTCATGCCGACTTCTTTATCTTTGGACGCGACAACTGCAGCAGCCGGGAGCTCCAGTAATAATTCGCTTGCAAAAGTAGGACCAGAGATCACGGCGTTACAGTTGTCTGGCAGTACGTCCCCTATGACATCTGTCATTAAAAAAAGAGTTGTTCCCTCTATTCCTTTTGAGGCACTGAGTATTGTAACGCTATTTTTGATGTGTGGCTTACACGATACAAGAACTTCTCTACAGGCATGAGATGGGACAGCAATGACGACTAGATCAGCCACAGATACATCGGCCAGATTTGATGTGTACTTGATATTGGTATATTTGCTCAGATCAGTGCGGAGAGTGGTCAGACCTTCAGGTGCGCTACCACCACAAAAGCGTCTATCGTATACTACAATATCATTTGCATTGTGTGAAGCTATCGCAGCAAGGCTAGAACCCCATGCTCCTCCACCAATGACCATAATTTTTGAGTGTTTACTTAAATGCTGCATCTTCTATTACAAAACTTACTTGAGTGTCATCAAAAGTATTGGGCTGTACAGTGCCTGCTAAGCTTAGTTTTTGACCAGTACTCTTAAGCAACGTTTGGCCCAGTTTGGTTTGTACACCGTTAAAGAACATGCATTTCACAGATTTGCTATGACCTAGACCATCAGATACTACACATAATATATGTTTACCTCCAACGATTGTACAATACGTCAGTACTATATCACATATAGCAAATCTTGGAACAGGATTGCCCTGTCCAAATGGTCCTGCTCTTTCTATCAGTGTTAACAGCTCTGTATTCAAAGCGCCAAGAGATATGATCTCATCTATATCTAATATGGTGGCGTTTGCAAGCGCTGTCTCCTTGTCGTTTGCTAAGTATAAGTTAATATACTCATGAAACTCCTCAAGCCGCGTCCTGTTTAAGGTAAAGCCTGCTGCCATAGCGTGTCCACCACCTTCAAGCAACAAGCCGTTCGCCTTGGCCCGCTCTACTGCTTTACTAACATTCATGCCAGCAATCGATCTCGCCGAACCTTTTGCAATTTCCTCCATCACCAACACAGCCATCACGGGCCTCAAATACTTCTCCTTTAACTTACTTGCAAGTATACCTAGGATTCCAGCATGCCAATACTCACTATGCACAAGTATTACGGTATTATCATACAATCTTTTATCCTCAACTTGTCTCATAGCCTCTTCCAATGCAATGCTTTCTATCGCTTTTCTTTCCTCATTCAATTTTTCTAACTGAAGAGCGATACTATAAGCCTCATCATAAGAATCTGTACTGAGCAAGTCAGAACCAAGAATGCCTTCACCTATTCTACCACCAGCATTAATTCTAGGGCCTATTACATATCCTAGGTGATACACATGTACCTTGTGACTTAAATTAATGACGTTAGACACAGCACGTATTCCGATGTTTTGTCGCTTAGATATCATCTTTAAGCCTTGAAACACAAATGCCCGGTTTAAACCCTGCAATGGCATGACGTCACATACGGTACCCAAAGCCACAATATCCAAGTATTGTATGAGATCTGGCTCTTCGATATTATGCTCCTTAAACCACCCATCAGCTTTTAACTTGCTTCTTAAGGCAACGACAAACATAAATACGACTCCAACAGCTGCCATAGTCTTAAACTGTGAAGTGTCATCGTGTCTATTGGGGTTGACGACAGCCACAGCATTTGGAACTGTGTTGAGCCCTAAATGGTGATCGATGATAATAACGTCGATACCTATGCTGTTTGCATATTCCACAGGTTCAAATGAAAGCATTCCACAATCAACTGTAATTACCAAATTTACACCGCGTTCGTGCAACACATCCAAAGCTTTTTTGCTTAAGCCATAACCCTCATTTAAACGATGTGGTATATATGTAATGACATCTATCATCAGCTTTTTGAAGACTCTTCGAAGCAAAGCTGTGGAAGTAGCTCCATCTACATCGTAGTCGCCAAATACAGCGATTTTGTCGTGATCGACGATCGCCTGGATTGTCCTGTTTACAGCTTTGTCCATGTCTTTATACATGTACGGATCAGACATTGCATGTTTTATTTTGGGAGATAGAAAGTGCTCCCCATCAACAGCATTGTCTATACCTCTGTGATAGATCATGGAGGCAAGTACTTCAGGTATGGCAAGCTTCTGGGATAAGGACCTTACAACAGGCCCTGATCCATCTCTTAGAAGCCACTTTAATCCACGCACAGAACTCCCAAAGCCGATACTTTCGGACTTCTCAGAATCACTCACTCTTTACTACCACCTACTTTTTAAACTACACAGTATAAAATAAGTAAGGAAAAGTAAAGTTTATAATTTATTCGACTTTGCTTTCTAAGCTTTTCAATAAATCATCAAAAGAGTGGGAAGAAAGAAAGGAAGTGAATTCGGCGCGCTGGGTGTTTGCTAAGCTTACTCCTTCTGCCATAATATCTATTATCTTAAAGCTGTCGCCATCTTTTCTAAGACGATATGCGATATCTAGTATGTCATTACGGTCAGGGAGAGCGATTTTCATAAAAACGCTGTACTGCTCAGACTCCATCTTTCTAGTATCAGTAATCTTATAAGTCTGTTTGTTATACTCAGTGTACTTACTCACGTAGACACTACAGAGATAGTTTTTATATACCTCGTAGTACTTATCCTGTTGTTCCTTAGACAAGTCGTTCCAATATTTACCTAGAGCAAATTTTCCAATCCAATCGTAATCCACAATGCTTAAAAATAAATTAGAAAGCCTTTCCTTTGGTGGAGGTGTTTGCTCACGGCTTTGTAGTATTATCAACACATTTTGAGCATTATTATTGATGAAATTTTGCGCTCTATCCAATGTCGGACGATCAGAAGCAAATAACAAGGCGACGGGTATAATCATCAACGTACAAGTCAAACCTAGATACTGTAGTATTCTCATTTTCGTTTCTTTTTCCATAATAAGTAATTCACTATTTTTGTTGTTGAAAATAAAGAGTTCTATACGTCACATACTCATCCAAAGATGACTTGGCAATAAAGTCAGTTGCAGACATGACCCTAGCTCTTCCATCGACCATCGTTCCTATAGTTCTACCAATTTTAAACCCATCACTATCAACGTAATAGAACGGATCGGCGACTGTATTGACTACCAGACCTGCTATACCCCTTGAACTTGACGGACCCACTATAGGTAACACCACATATGGACCATGTGGAATACAGTAGTATGACAAAGTCGTATTAAAGTCAAGATGCTGATAGTCAAGGCCTGCACCTTTCATGATATCATTTGCACCTAAAATTCCCCATGTTGAATTAAGAACAAATCTACTCATTGACGTGAGGAAAGCCTTAGGTTTCCACTGTAGCAAGCCGTTGAGAGCATTAAGGGGCTCTAAAAGATTTTGAAGGACGTTGTGGGCTTTGCTTTGAACCACCTTTGGTGTAACAAAAAGGTAACCCTTTGCAATAGGCTTCAGTACGATCCTATCAACTACTTGATTAAATCTAAATATCTTGCGATTTACTCTTTCAAATGGATCGTAGTAAACAGTTTCCTTCTGTTCATAAGTTTGGGTTATTCCATGAGCACATCCAATCCACAAGCCTTGGAATAACACAACGAAAAGACACACTCTGAACATAACACCACGTTTTTAGAATTGTAAAAAAGCCAGGTTTTTGAGGTGTTGGTTATACTACAGTGAGCAAGTACGAGTTGCACAAAAACTGGTGACACATCTTTTGAAGCTTGATAAAAGTACTCACGGTCCTCATCCTTTCAAAACCATTTATGCAAAGGCTTTACAGGTCCTTGTCATCTGTAGAGTTGATACTGTTTCTTAATGCGCGTATCCCCCTACCTAATTCCCCCATGACTCTGGGCAACTTACCAGCACCAAATAACACAAACACGATCAACACAATAAGCAACAATTCACCAAATTTTCCTGACATATCTTTTGTTTATCTTATATTTTATAGGGTTGCTTTACTTTGTTATATATCATTGCCGATATATACTCAATATTTTTCTATAAAATACAGTAGATAAAATCTATTGCTATTGTTAGCTAAAATCATACAATACTGAAGTAATCGATTTGGTTAAAAACTAGCAAAAGTGGCAGAAGTTCTAATTGTAGAAGATGAATTTTCCATAGGTCAGTTGACATCTGAGCATCTTAGAGATGAGGGCTATGAAGTGGTCCATGTGCTGTCTGCTGGTGATGCCATCAAATACTTTGAAGCCGGGAATACTCCATCTGGGGTGATACTAGACATATGGCTTGAAGGTAGCAACATGGATGGTATTGGACTTTTAAAGTACATTAAATCCAGAAAGCAGCACATTCCAGTTATCATGGTGAGTGGGCATGGGAATATCGAAACCGCGATTCAAAGCGTAAGATTAGGAGCGTACGACTTCATAGAGAAACCATTTAAGGCGGAGAAGCTTTTGATAGTCTTGCAGAGGGCTATAGAAGCATCGATATTGTCGGAGGAAAATACCACTCTAAAAGAGCAGTACTTACAAAATGCAGAGCTGATAGGAGTCTCAAAATCTATAGGCCAACTTAAAAGGGCTGCGTTGCTTGCTGCTGCTTCCTCTAGTAGAATTATGATATATGGAAGCCACGGTTCTGGTAAAACTGCTTTGGCGCGGCTTATACACGAACACTCGCATCGTTCAAGGAAACCATTTCATATACTGTGCTGTTCAAATCTCCAGGTTGATGAAATTGAATCGGAACTTTTTGGAATTGAAACTAAAAAAAAGACAAAGCAAGGCATTTTAGAGAAGTGTCACCAGGGTACATTGATGCTTGATGAGATCTCTGAAATGCCTCTGTCTATTCAAGGTAAGCTGCTTCAATTTTTGCAGTGCAATACTTTACATAGATTGGGAAGCGACAAGGAGATCAAGGTGGATGTAAGGGTGATAGGCGCTTCTAGCAAAAATGTTGACGAGGAACTTAATAGCGGTAGACTGAACCAAAGCTTGTACTACAGACTAAATGTCATACCATTGACAATAGAGCCTCTCACTAAAAGAAAAGAAGACATTCAGCCTCTTATTGAACACTTCATCAAGCATTTTGCAACAACATTAAATTTGACATCTAAGATCTTATTGCCAGAGACTATCGCCATAATGGAAATATATGATTGGCCGGGAAATGTCAGGCAATTAAGCAATGTAATAGAGTGGCTCTACATAATGTTGCCACATGATACGATCAACATTTCTCCAGATATGTTACCAGACACATTGTTGAATTCTCTAGACTCGAAGCATTGCCACCTCAACCCTATCACAAACGAAATGCTTAATAAGGAGTTAAAAATTGCTAGGGAGCTATTTGAAAGGGATTATTTAACCGCTCAACTTAGCAAATTCGGTTGGAACATATCCAAAACTGCTGCGTTTATTGGCATGGATCGGACAGCATTACACAGAAAGATCCGATCTTTAAACATCGTGCTACTTGAACAAAAATTGTGATGATGTAACGCAAGCTTCGATATGTGGACAGTCACCATTTTAACGTTATTTCCAGCAATATATCCAGGGCAGCTTGAGCTTTCTGTAGTTGGGAAAGCGCTTAACAAGGAATGGAGCCTAGAAGTATACAACATTAGAGATTATGCAGAAAATAGGCACTCAAATGTTGACGATAAAACATATGGAGGTGGTGCAGGAATGGTGATTCGCCCTGACGTGCTAGGTAATGCGATTGACCAGTGCTTTATAACGAACAACAAACCTATATATTACCTGTCTCCAAGGGGGAAATTGTTTGATCAACAGATTGCAAGAGAAATGGTGCAAATGACATCTGGTATTAATATCATTTGTGGAAGGTATGAGGGAGTTGACGAAAGAATTTTTAAAGAGTATAACGTTGAAGAGATCAGCATGGGTGACTTTGTAGTATCATCTGGTGACGTTGTCTTACCTTCACTAATAGATTGTTGCGTAAGAATGCTCCCTGGTGTGCTAAAAGAGGAGGCGCTCTCTAGTGAGAGCTTCGGGTTGTCTTGTGGTTATTCCTGTCTTTTGGAACACCCGCATTACACGAGGCCGTACGAGTGGAGAACTCATAAGGTTCCTGATGTTTTGGTGTCTGGGCATCACAAGCGAATCGAAGAATGGCGTCTACAAGAGGCGCAGCTGAAAACAAAGGATTTGCGGCCGGATCTTTGGAAACGTTATACTGATAAAAAACATAGTTAATTAAAGTTAGGTAGGACAAATGAATTTACTGCAGCAATATGAAACAAAGAAGATTAGTGGTATTTTGGACACAAAGACTATCCCTACTTTTCGTCCAGGAGATACTTTGAAAGTACATATCAAGATTATAGAAGGTACAACGGAACGTATTCAAGGTTTTGAAGGTCTTTGTATTCACAGAAAGAATAGAGGGATTGGGTCTTCCTTTACGCTACGAAAAATTAGTAACGGTGAGGGTGTAGAAAGACAATTTAAGATTTACTCACCAAAACTAGATAAAATAGAAGTTGTCCGTCGTGGAGTTGTTAGAAGAGCAAAGCTTTACTACATTAGGAATCTGAGCGGTAAGGCTGCAAGAATTAAAGAGCGTACATCTCGTTAAAAACTCATATTGAAGGGAGAGAATTATGTCTTTATTGTCCGCTATTCCTGTCTACAAGCCTTTCTCATATCCTTGGGCATACGATGCATGGTTGATACAGCAACAGATTCACTGGCTGCCACAGGAGGTGCCAATGGCAGACGATGTGAAGGATTGGAAGCATCACCTGACAGAGGCTGAGAGGCATCTACTGACACAAATATTTCGTTTTTTTACGCAGGCAGATATTGAAGTCAATAACTGTTACATGCGCCACTATGCAAGAGTATTTAAGCCAACAGAAGTGCAGATGATGCTTGCTGCGTTTTCTAACATGGAGACGATACACATAGACGCATATTCTCACCTTTTGGATACCTTAGGTATGCCAGAAGTAGAATATCAGGCCTTCTTAAAATACAAAGAAATGAAAGATAAATACAACTACATGCAACAGTTTAACGTAGACTCAAAGGAGGACATAGCAAAGACGCTTGCGGTTTTTGGAGCATTTACAGAAGGTTTGCAGCTTTTTGCATCATTTGCAATGCTTCTCAATTTCCAAAGATTTGGTAAGATGAGAGGAATGGGTCAAATCGTTGCTTGGTCTGCTAGAGACGAGACATTGCATACTGATTCGATTATCAGGTTGTTTAGAACCTTTGTACAAGAGAATCCAGAGGTTTGGACGAATAGACTGAAAGAATTTTTGATAGATGCATGTAATACAATAGTGTTGCATGAGGATGCATTTATAGACTTAGCCTTTGAGTTTGATGGAGCAGTGGAAGGATTGTCATCTGCGGATGTTAAAAAATATATCAGATACATTGGAGACAGAAGACTTGTTCAATTAGGCATAGATGAAATATATCACATCGATAGAAACCCACTACCTTGGTTAGATGAGATTCTCAATGCCCCTGAGCACACCAACTTCTTTGAAAATAGGGTGACGGAATATGCGAAAGCTGCAACCAAGGGAACATGGGAGGATGCTTTTAGCAATTTTAAGCCAAAATAATCGCCCTGGACGTTATTTGCTTTAGACATTATGTCAGCTTTAGGGTTTTTGCTTTGAGCAAAATTACTAGAGTTTTGGGCAAAATTGTTGAGGTGTTTCTTGTTTGAGAGTTATGGTACGCTTTTGTTGACTATTCCAATATTTATACTTCCTGTAAGAGCATGTAAGCAATAACCTGTAAGTGATAAAAAACTTGCAGTAGAGTCATAAATGTGGCTCCATAAAATATGGTCGATATTTCATAACGTTAAGGATATAGAAATCGAGGAAGATTTACAATGGATCAAGAAGGTATAGTTGGTGCTGATGGTTATAATTTCTTTGACACGTTTCCGACTCTTCAAATAGGTAAGTTCAGATTACGTGAGCTTTCCAAGGTGGATAGTGACGACTATTTTGAGATGATGTCACACCATCTTGTCACAAAATATATAGCGGATGAGGATGTACCAAAAACGGTGCAAGAAGCCCAAGACGAAATAAGGTTTTGGCAAAGTTTGTTTCATGAAAAGAGAACGATCTTTTGGGGTATCACTCAGCTTTTGAATCATAAGTTGATCGGAACGGTAGGATATAACTATTGGAGTCGTTCAACTAAAACTGCTGAAATCAGTTATGATCTGTGCTACGAATACTGGGGCAGGGGTATCATGTCCGAGATTTTAAGAAATGTGGTCAAATTTGGATTTGATAGAATGTCTCTGGATCAAATTGAAGCAAAAACAGTACACGACAATATAGCTTCACAAAAGGTACTGACCAAAATTGGATTTAAGCTTGGTGACGTATTGCCGAAGCATCGAATAATCAAGTCTGTACCAACTGATGTGTATACCTACCACCTAATGAGGTCAAATTTCACCTACGATAATGTGATTTAACGTTAACACCAAATGTACTGCCATAGTACGTGAAAAGGTTGGGATGTTTGTTGTGGAGGAGGGAGTGGAGCGAGTGTGTCGTGTGCTTTTTGACTTATGACACGTATGTCGACACTGTCATGCCAAAGAAAGAGCTTCTGTTTGTAACTTAAATAGCTCTTTTGTTCCAATCTGGGCTAAATCCAACATTTGCATCAGCTGTGAAGTCGAAAACGCTTTCCCTTCAGCACATGCCTGAATCTCGATCAGTGCATTTTGATCTCCTATCACAAAATTTGCATCGACATCAGCATCTTTGTCCTCATCGTATGTAAGGTCTAAAAGCGCTGTGCCTTCACATATGCCGCATGAGACAGCAGCAACTTGACGTACCACTGGTAGAGTTGGTACAATACCAAGCTTCACAAGTCTTCTACATGCCATATACAAGGCTATATAACCACCAGTGATCGAGGCAGTCCTAGTACCACCGTCTGCATTTATCACATCACAATCTATAATAATCTGTCTTTCACCTAGTAGTGTAAGGTTCACAGCGCATCTCAAAGTTCGTCCTATCAGTCTTTGTATTTCTTGTGTTCTACCACTTATTGTGTTTTTGCTATGCTCTCTGGGTACTCTAGTGGTACTACAACGCGGTAACATAGAGTACTCGGCGGTCACCCATCCCTTGCGCTGTCCCTTCATAAAAGAGGGAACTTTGTCCTCAATTGTTGCAGTACAAATAACATGGGTATTGCCAATTTTAATGCAACAAGAATCCTCAGAATTTTTCATGACTGTAAGGTCGTATGATACCGGTCTCAACTTATCAACGGCTCTACCATCTCTTCTTATTCGCATATGCCGTACTCCTTCTCATGATATCTAATTGTTTTTGCTCAAGCATTTTTAGTATTATGTTCAATGAAACTTCACATGCTTCGGCTCTAATGGAGGTTCTATCACCTTCAAAAAAATGTTGTGCGACAAAGACATTGTCTATAAAACCATAGCCGATATACACTAAACCGACGGGTTTTTTAAGATCACCGGGGGTTGGCCCTGCTACACCAGTCACGCTCAATGCAATATCTGCTCTGGAATATAACAATGCCTGGCTCGCCATATGTATAGCCATGACATCGCTTACTACTCCGAATCTTTGGATAGTTTGATCAGGTATGCCGAGCATTTCTCTCTTTGCGTTATTAGAGTAGGCGACATAGCCAAACTCAAATACTCCTGAGCTCCCGGGTATAGAGGTGATACAGGCTCCAAGCATGCCGCCCGTACACGACTCCACTAGAGCTATTTTTATCTTTTCTTTAGTGGCATTTAACACGATAGCTTCTGCCAACTGATGCATTCTATTGTTATACATAGTATGTCGAAAATAAAAAGAGCTTATATACTAACAAAACCGTTACATAGGTACAAACCGCAGCTAACACATCATCCAGGATCACACCAAACGGACTTGTATAGTTATCATTGACGTACCATATAAAGAATGGTTTTTTTATATCATAAAATCGAAATATGCAACAGATGAGTATAAATCTAAAGTTATCAAGAGAGATCTGCGAAGGGATATAAGGAGCAAGAGGAACATGAAGCAAAATATCGGAGCACATGTAGAGCGATAGAGACATGCCGATCATCTCATCTATAACTATAGAGGAATGATCAAAAGTGCTTGTAGCTTGTTGGAATTTTTTGATTGCCCACCAACCCACTACAACTAACACGAGTGTTACAAGTGCTAAAGAAAAATCTAACTCTAGCATTTTGAAATTGTTGAGAAGATAGTAAACAGGATAGAAGGCGATAGAACCAAGAGTGCCTGGCGCTATTGGAAATTTACCGATGTAGAAACAAGTAGCAATTGCTCCATAAAGAGTGCGGGGTGTTTTGATTGAGATGCTCTTATCATACATTAATGCTCTCAGATCGTAGTATTTCTCCTTGCCCATCAGAATACCTCCTGAGGTAACATAATACTACACACTGCAGTTGCTGCTAGTCCTTCCTCTCTTCCTATGCATCCCAATGTTTCTGAGGTTTTGGCTTTTACGTTCACTTGACCAGGTTCTAGGTTCAGTAATTCAACAATTCTTTGTGTCATCAGATGTTTATAGTTGATCAACTTTGGAGACTCTGTGATGATTGTGATGTCAATGTTGTTAACGTAACCACCTTTCTGTTTTAGAAGTTGATATACTTCCAATAACAATAAACTTGAATCAGCACCTTTATACTTCTCGTTTGTATCAGGAAATAGTGTACCTATGTCACCAAGCCCCATAGCTCCAAGCAAAGAGTCAATCAGAGCATGTAGCCCCACATCACCATCGGAATGAGCAACCACAGAACGCCTGCAAGGTACCTCAACATTACACAACATGATAACATTGCCATCGTGGCCTTGATCGTTCTCGGCAAACTTATGTATGTCAAAGCCATGCCCAACTCTGTTGATGTACTTTGCATCTACCAAAGCTTCTATATACCTTACGTCTTTGACATTCGTCACTTTCATATTGGTATGATTTCCTAAAACTGTACCTACATCCATTCCGTACTTGATACATAAACTAATATCATCTGTAAAGCTTTCTATGCAATTTGAAAAAGCATTTTGATGTAGATCTAAAATGACTGGATAGTGAAATCCTTGTGGAGTTTGGCTGAGATAGTAATCGTCACGATTTACAACATGCAGTTTTTCTTTCAATTTCATGGTATCTGCTACCTCTACTACAGTATCCACAGCGCAAAAGTCCCTAAGTTGGTTCAATACTTTTGATATTAGCTGTAAATCAACAAGTGGTCTAGCAGCATCATGAATCAACACTTTGATAGGTTTGTACTTTTCTATGCCCATTAAACCCAGTCTTGCTGAATTTTGTCGATCCTTTCCACCACATACATATGGAAGAACCTGAAGGCCATCTAATGCACTGGTATATGATGCGACGTGATTCTCATCTATGACAACCTGTACATGATCGATGTCAGGATGTGCTAGAAATGTTAACACGGAATATCGTAATAGTGGCACATTGCGGATTCTGATGTATTGCTTGGGAACAGTACAATTCATCCTAGTACCATTGCCAGCGGCAAGAATAAGTGCGATATTGGTCATAACATTAGTGTTAATGTGCCCCCAAATGTGACTGGGATGGCTATATTATCGTCGATTCCTATTTTTTTTGAAAATAGCTCAATAAGCGTTGCAGACGCTGCGGCAACTACCCCTTTGCCTATAAACATAGCATCGATGTTTGAAATGTGAAAGCTGCTTAGTAGCACGATCATTACAGAGCATCCTAAAAATGCTGCTGTGCCCACATAAGTTTTATTCCCTAAAATCTTGGTCTTTCCAAACGACATACCCACTATACTTGATGCAGTGTCAGAAATGATGACGACAAGAAAGGACATTATAAATATGGATTTTTCAAAAAGCTCTAAACATAAGACAGCAGACAACAACATGTATGTCGCACCACTAAAATGCTTCTGCTCATGAGGTCGAAATAGCGAATACAGGTATAATGACTGTAACATCACACGTACTTTAGGACCGACTACGCTTGTATTGTTTTTTAACAGGTCAAACGCTACTAAGCTAAAAGCTATCAATGATGTGATTCTAAACATCGTCGCATAAGAAACGTAATAGTATAAAATCGGTATCCACAAAGAAGAAAGATGTATTAGCTTTCTGCAAAACTCGTGCTTTAGTTGTATCTGCATGTTGGACAATTGCTTTACTTAAAAACCGCTGGTTGATTAAAATTGATTAAAAATCAGGGTCTGCGTAATAACTAGGAACGCGGAAGTGTGGTAACTTATCGCTCAGTATACTTTTAAAACTTGGTCTTGATTTTATTAAAGAGTACCAATGTTTAACTTTAGCGTTTCTTGTCCAATCTACGTCACCCAAGAAGTCCAGTGTGGAAAGTTGGGCGGCGGCAGCAAAATCAGCGAGAGTGGGGGATTCTCCGCATAAATATTCCCTTTCTTCTAACAATGTACCGATGTAATCCAAATGATACGCCATATTTTTCTTTGCAATTCTTATTAAATTAGAATTAGGCTCAACACTTGTATTAAATACTTTGAGTACCTTTTCAATGAGTAGGTGTTGGGAAACTTCGGAGTAAAACTTATGATCGAACCATTCGCACACCTCCCTTACAAATGCTCTTGACAAGGGATCGTGGCCGATCAAGTTACGAGATGTGTATACCTCTTCCAAGTACTCAAAGATTGAGGTGTTGCCACGTAATAATGGTTGTCCTGGTACCATTAGGGTAGGGGTTTCATAGCCAAAATGAAGTGAACATAAATTCTTATCATTTTCCCAGTATCTAGTTAAAATGAGCTCGAAGTTTATATGCTTCTCGTGTAACACTGCTCTCAGCTTACGTGAGAAGGGGCACAATGTGTAGTGTTGAACTTCTATCATGCTCATGACCTCAACTCTTGAGGCAAGTGAAATCTTACCGTTTCTTCTATGCCTTCCATCTCTTGGACAGTTATTTCAAACCAATTGCTAAGCATGCTTACAACTTCGCTTACCAACACTTCTGGCGCAGATGCACCTGCTGTGATACCCACTCTCGTAGTGTTGTCAAACCAATTCTGTTGAAGATCGGCAGCCCCATCGATTAAGTAGGAAGAAACTTTCATGGTCTTTCCAAGCTCTTTTAAAGTGTTTGAGTTAGAGCTGTTATGGGATCCAATGACAAGCAAAACGTCAACCTGACCTGCTAGCAACTTGACAGCGTCTTGGCGATTTTGTGTTGCGTAGCATATGTCTTTGACGTCTTGGCCTTGAATATCTTGAAATTTTTGTTGTAAAGCATCAACTATACCTCTTGTTTGATCCACGCTGAGTGTGGTTTGTGTGGCGTAAGATATTTTGCCAATATGGTTTGATAGCTCCATCTTCTCTATATCTTCGACTGTCTCAATGATAAGTGGGGTGCTTTGAAGTCTACCCATAGTGCCTTTGATTTCAGGATGTTCGCTATGACCTATAAGAATTACTTTGGAGCCATCTGCTTCATACCTTTGCACTTCGTGATGTACTTTCTTTACAAGTGGGCAAGTTGCGTCTATGACCTTCAAGTCTAACATTTGTGCTTCTAATTCCACTGATGTTGCAACTCCATGTGCAGAAAAGATGACAACAGAACCACGTGGTACTTCTTGTAGTGTATCGACAAATCTCACGCCTATATTTTTTAGCTTATCCACTACATATCGGTTGTGTACTATTTCATGGAGAACGTATATCGGCGTTCCATATTTTTTTACTGCTTGTTCAACAGCTTCTATTGCTCTTTTAACTCCAGCACAGAATCCACGTGGCTGAGCCAGCACGATAGCAAGGTGTTTTTTCATTGGTGAGAAAGTGCTCGAAAGTTTAACTAATTACTGTATTATATGCCAAACTATAAACTTGATCCAGACTGTTTTTGTGCTGACTTGTACGAAACGAATAGAATTTGATGCTGCACATAGAGTTAGAGAGCATCGCAGTGTCTGCAAAATGCTACATGGCCATAGATACGCGATAGAGGCAACGTTTGCATCTCAGGAGCTTAACCAAATTGGTATGATCATAGATTTTGGAGAGATCAAAGATAAATTAAAATCTTGGATAGACAAATACTGGGATCACAATACTATTCTTCACGCAGATGATGAAAACCTTGGACGTGCGATAGGGCAGATTACGACACAAAATGTGTTTTTCATGAACTGTAATCCTACGGCAGAAAATATGGCAAATTTTGTGCTTCACGAGATCTGTCCTTCACTGTTTGTTGACACCAATGTGCAGTGTATCAAGATAAGGCTCTATGAAACCCCAAGCTGTTATGCTGAGGCAACAATTGAAAAAATAAATGCCCACGTATAGCACCTCACATCGGTTGTCAAAATAAATCGCTTGCAAAGAAAGCTATATTGTAGGACAATTCCGTTTAAAATTCTCACATATTTTGGTAGGTAAAAAATGAGTAGGCAAAATGCTTTGGATGCTGCACTAATTCAGATAGATAAGGTGTTTAGCAAAGGAACTATAATGAGGTTGGGAGACGGCAAGGTCTTAGACATAGAAGCTGTCTCTACTGGCTCTCTGGGGTTGGATATCGCACTGGGTATCGGTGGGGTACCGAAGGGCCGTATTGTTGAAATTTATGGGCCTGAGAGTTCTGGTAAGACCACGATAGCTCTTTCTATTATTGCGCAAGCACAGAAAAAAGGTGGAAGGTGTGTCTTTATAGATGCAGAGCATGCTCTTGATCCTGCTTATGCAAGGAAGCTTGGAGTCATAGACAAGGAGCTAATTCTATCACAACCTGATCATGGTGAGGCTGCACTTGAAATAGTCGATATCTTGGTAAGATCTGGCGCGGTAGATGTCATAGTTGTAGATAGTGTTGCTGCGTTGGTTCCAAAAGCTGAGATCGAAGGTGACATGGGAGATAACCACATGGGCCTACAGGCTAGGTTAATGAGTCAGGCCTTGCGTAAGATTACAGCTAGTGTGTCAAAATCCAATTGCGTATTGATATTCATCAACCAAATCAGAATGAAAATTGGTGTAATGTTTGGCAGTCCTGAAACTACTACAGGTGGAAACGCCTTGAAATTTTACTCTTCGGTACGCCTTGATATTAGAAGGGTTGGTTCTTTGAAGGACAAGGACGTGGTAATAGGTAACCAAACAAGAGTGAAAATAGTCAAGAACAAGGTTGCACCCCCTTTCAAGACTGTTGATTTTGACATCATGTATGGCGAAGGTATATGTAAGCTTGGTGAGATTATAGATATCGGAGCGAATGCAGAAATCATTGAGAAATCTGGCGCTTGGTTTTCCTATAATGGTCAGAAGATGGCTCAGGGCCGTGAAAATACTAAAAAGTTTTTGATGGATAACCCTGACATAGCAACTGAAATTGAAGCAAAAATAAGAGCTAAGAGCAGCATGTTGGGGCTTTCTATTTCATCTTCTTCTACTGCCTCATCAGATCTAGAAAAGGAAACTACAGAGAGTTCTGAGGTTCAAGAAGCAAGCTAGTAGATAGCTTGGGTGGACACCTCTCTGTATCTGAAAAAGGAACGTAGATGACGTTAGGCGCCAGGGGGTTTGTAGAAGTGGTGAAAAGCGACAAGAGCTCTAGTAGCGAGTCTCTTGCGCTTCGCACGTCTTCAGCTGTCGATCAGCCCTCCATAGTTAAAGGGGTGTACTCGTTTTCTGAACCACTCCAGCACCACGCTCCCGCATCGTTATTGGGAAATAAGGGGGCTGCTTTGGCAGAGATGATCGGTATGGGCATTCCTGTGCCGCCTGGTTTTACAATCACAACTGACGTGTGTACCTCCTACTTCCTTCATAATGGAGTGATACTGCCAGATTATAAGCGTCAAATAGAGTCGGCGTTGTACATACTTGAAGACAAGGTCAATTTAAGTTTGGGAGATCGATTCAAACCATTGTTACTATCGGTTAGATCTGGGGCTGCTGTCTCGATGCCTGGGATGATGGACACGATTTTGAATCTAGGGTTAAATGACCAGACTGTCCTGGGTCTAGGCAACAAAACAAACGATATGAAGTTTGCCTATGACTGCTATAGGCGGTTTATACAAATGTATGGGAATGTAGTGCTTAAAATAGAGGCACATCACTTTGAAAGTGTCTTGTTAAATTATCAGCAGGAGAGTGAAGTAGTCCAAGGCAATATGACGTCAACCGGGACACTTGAAATAATTGTTGATGAGTATAAAAAGATCGTGAAGAAATTAACTGGTATTGAGTTTCCCCAAGATCCAAAACAACAGCTGTGGACTGCAATTTCAGCAGTGTTTGACTCATCAACAAATCACAGGGCAGTGACGTATAGGAAGCTTAACGGAATACTTCCAGATATTGGGACTGCTGTGAACGTTCAGGCTATGGTGTTTGGTAATATGGGTGGAGCGAGTGGCACTGGTGTTGTTTTTACTCGGAACCCATCGGATGGCAAAAAGGAGTTGTATGGAGAATATCTGATCGACGCGCAAGGAGAAGATATAGTTAGTGGTTCAAGAACTCCTCATCAGATACACTCCAGTACTTCAGATACATCCCTTCAAAGTATAATGCCTAAAGTGTATGAAGAGCTACATAAGATTGTATATATGTTGGAATCTCACTACAAGGACATGCAAGACGTGGAATTTACAATAGAGCAGAGCAAGTTGTGGATACTGCAAACAAGACATGGCAAAAGAACTGCAAAAGCTGGTATCAAAATTGTTGTAGACTTAGTGAAAGAAGGCTTGATCAGCAAAGAGGAGGCTGTAAAGTCCATCGCACCTTCATCACTTCAAAATTTACTGCATTCGACCGTTCATCCTGGTGTTGCTGTGCAGCCTGTATGTAAGGGTTTGCCTGCATCTCCTGGTGCTGTTTCTGGCACCATAGTTATGTCTCGAGAGAAAGCTCTGCAGTTATCTCAAGAAAGAGACGTAATACTAGTGAGAGATGAAACAAATCCAGATGACATAGATGCGATGTATGCCTCTGTGGGTGTGGTGACTGCAAGGGGAGGTATGACATCTCATGCTGCAGTGGTAGCTAGAGGTATAGGTAAGCCTTGTATCACTGGCGTATCAAGTATTTCACTAGATGGCCAAACAATGACTGTTAGTACTCAAGATGGTAGCATCGTTCTAAATGAAGGCGATACCATCACAATGAGTGGTACAACAGGTGAAATATTTATTGATAAGGTGCCTGTAGTATCCTCAGAACTGACTGAGGAGTTTACAGAATTTATGAGTTGGGTTAATCGATATAAAAGAATGATGGTTTTTGCAAACGCCGATACTCCAGGGGATGCAATCACTGCAATGCGTTTTGGTGGAGAGGGCATAGGTTTGTGCCGTACAGAACATATGTTTTTTAAGCCGCAACGCCTTAGTGCAATCAGGCGGATGATATTATCCTGTACACCGGATGATAGAAGACGTGCTTTGGAGGCCTTGTTACCTTATCAAAGAGAGGACTTTAAAGAGCTATTTCGGATCATGGGGGGGAAGCCAATGACAATTAGATTGCTTGATCCCCCACTGCATGAGTTTTTACCATCTTCCGACAAGGAAATTGTGGAGTTTGCACACGCAATGTCTTTAGAAGTTGATGTTGTTAAAGCAAGGACTAAAGAGTTGCAGGAGCATAATCCAATGCTTGGTCACCGTGGTTGTAGGATCGGGGTGACGTTTCCAGAAATCTATGAGATGCAAATGAGAGCTATATTTGAGGCTGCATTATCCACATATACAGAACACTTGTCTGTGGTCAACATAGATATCATGATACCGTTTGCAATAAGTGCAAGAGAAATTGAAATAATAAAAAACAACATAGACGCTATGTATACTAAGTTCTTTAGCAGCAATAAGGGAGCTGTCTGCTACCGTGTTGGTACTATGATAGAACTTCCTAGAGCAGCATTGTTATCGGATGAACTAGCTGGTGTCGCGGAGTTTTTTAGCTTTGGTACAAATGACCTTACTCAAGCGGTGCTGGGCATATCCCGTGACGACTCTGGTACATTTTTAAAGAACTATGTGCAATGTGGAGTATTGCCGTATGATCCATTTGTTACCATAGACAAAAATGGTGTTGGGCAGCTGATGCGTGACGCGATACAAAATGCTAGACGAAAGAACTCAGATCTTACGATTGGTGTGTGTGGTGAGCATGGTGGCGATCCTGCGTCCATATCGTTTTTTGAGACCCTTGGGTTAGACTACATATCATGCTCACCATTTCGTATACCGATAGCTGCATTGGCTGCTGCACAATCTGCTTTACAAGAGCTTAAGGTTTGAAAATACTTCCATCAATGGAGTTGTCGCATGGTAACTGTGATGGTACATTTGAATTGAATGCGATGGGGAAGTCTGCTAATTTGATATGTATATCATTCCATTAATGAGTCTACGTATATGGCTTCTAAGCAGGATGGCGTTAGTCCACGGATAGTCTGTGCAATAGCTACTGATCAAAGCGGAAGTTTACCAAATGCACTGAATGATATCAGTATCGAGAGTGTTGGTACATTGGCAAGTATACTGGAAGCTGTACACAAAATCTGCTATGTGATGGTCAGGCACCAAAAAGAATGGGTGGATACTGGAATGGGCCCGTTATGGCATCTAGAAAGGACTGGATTGGAAGCTGTCAATCGAAATAGTAAAGTACATGATGGAATGAAGTTGTTGATTAAAGTATTACAAGATGTACATATCAATCAAAGATATGAACTGATGGGGAGGTACATCAAGTATTTGGATAAAGATGTGAGTCAAAAGATTATAGAAAATCTAACGCCGTTATTGGAAAGAAAAGATCTTGGTAGGGAAGGATTAGGTAAAGTACAAAATAAGCAAGGTCTCACATACATAGATAAGCAGGTGAAACGCACTGGCTATGATCAAGAGGTTGCAAGGTCAGTGTTGGAATGTATCCTGAAAAATCGATTTGAAGAAGGGGAGGATATACTAAGTGTTATTCATAAATATGTAGAACAGATGTTATTTGGTACTGTTGGATCAAGTGATAATGTTGAAGGAAATGCTCTAAAGACTGGTGGTCAAGAGGACCCCTATAGCTACAATGAAGAAGAAGATGATGATGTTAGAAGCGTAGGCGAATTTGGACCTCCGGTGGGAACCCAACAGGTGCAGAGTGTATGCTGTGTGGCGATGTTTGTAAGACTTGTTTATACCGATCCTGTACTTAACATGATATCATCGCCAGTTGGTACAGCACTTTTGGATAAAGCCTATGATCTAGGAGGTGAAACATTTTACTATGCGCTGCTGGATAAGATGTACGACAAAGACAGAGCCGAAGCACTGTTAAGCAGAGCGAGTCTTATAGGAAGCGCTCAGTTGGTCAGTGAGTTACTGGAAGTACTGGAAGGTGCAAAAGGGGAGGTGCCATCGATGGCTTTAAGCACAACATTAGGGGGAGGAAAAGAGTATGTGCAACAGACCACGACAGCGCCTGTAATTATAACACGATCAAATATAATATCAAGTGTTATGAATGGGATTGCAGTTCTCAAGAACAAATTTAACCTCTTGCCAGTACATGAGGCAACGCAAGTGAAGTTGGTTGATGCAGGACAGTATACAACCGAGATGGTGCAAACAGAAGAAATGATGTTTGCGATGAATCAAGTCCACTATCCACGGTTGGATGGTGATACTGGAGCTGTGACCTTAGAGTATATACAAGATGTAGTGTATAAAACAGCTATAGGAGTGAAAGTGGCTGACACTATAGTGGACGTGCTAAGAGTCGTAAACCATCCTACAATATATAACGTTAAGAAGGTGTTGCTTGATACAGTACATATCTACTCTATGTACACCTGCTTAGGTTTGTATACAATAACAGTAGGAGGTTTAGAGGTATCATACCAATTACATCAGGGAGAGTATACAGAAGCGCTGAAGCAGATAGCGATCATGGGTAGCTATGTGGCACTAAATGTAGCGCTACATTTAGCTATAGCGGCGCCAGGGTTACAATATGTAGGTCTTACATTTGCCATGGGCATCACATTCTGCGGTGCTTATCAGGCAATGTTCAACGCACATGACTTATACGCAGAATATACAAGCGAATACAATGCAATTAAGTCAGCATCGGCATATGCCGAATTGTATGAATTGTTGGCTCATAGCCCATTACAATATGTGTATGACTTTGGTGCAAAAGAGCTCATGGAAGGATTATACAGTGAGTGTGAGCATTCAGAGCTATAACAAGGAAGTGCTGAAATAACATACCTATCAACTATCAACGTGGATGTGCCAATAAAAAGCATTTACCAGAGCACGCTTGAAGCACCTTAATATGTCTTGAGGGTAATTCCAAAAGGTCAGAATGCTGGTGCACCAGCTATAAATAAAGTATCGACATGCTCTGTAACTCCTGGTATATCTCTTGTCAAAGCCTTTAAAGCAACAACCAACTTAAACAAATTAGAGGAAATCTTGCAGTACAACAGTCAAGAGATTGAAGCAAAATGGCAGAGTTTCTGGGAAGAGAATGGAATATATAGATGGGATGAAAATGTTACAAGAAGAGAGGACACTTATTCTATAGATACCCCACCACCAACTGTTTCTGGTGTTTTGCACATGGGGCACGTGTTTAGCTATACTCAAGCCGATTTTATAGCTCGTTTTCAGAGAATGCGTGGTAAGAATGTGTTTTACCCAATAGGTTTTGATGACAATGGGTTGCCTACAGAACGCTTGGTTGAAAAGGTGAAGGGGATTCACGCTTCTCGTGTTGATCGGAGGGAGTTTAAGGCGCTTTGTATGGAAGTTGTTTCACATGCAGAGGAGCAATTTAGGATTTTGTTTAAAGAGATCGCTCTAAGCGTTGATTGGAGACAAGAGTATCAGACTATTAGTACAGAGACTCAAAAACTGTCTCAAATGTCATTTATAGACTTGCTTCAAAAGGGCAGAATAGTAAGAAAATTTGCTCCGACTTTCTGGGACTGTGTGGATGGTACCGCAATAGCCCAGGCAGAAATAGAGGATAAGGAAAAGCAAGGTTACATGTACGACGTTGCATTTCATTCAAGTATGTCTGATGTGCTTGTTATATCTACAACACGTCCGGAGCTTTTGCACGCTTGTGTAGCGCTTCTATATCACCCGGATGACGATAGATATCAACATTTGGAGGGGCACCACGCCACTACTCCTATTTTTAACAATCTGGTCCCAATCATACCTGACGCTGATGTAGACTCTTCAAAAGGCACTGGCTTAGTCATGTGTTGTACTTTTGGTGACATAAAAGATGTGGAATGGTGGAGGCGTCACAAGTTTGAGATTAAAGACTCCATTGATCTATTTGGGCGGCTAAAAAACGCTGCAGAGTACACTGGCTTAAAAGTTGGAGATGCTAGGCAGCGTATCATAGAGGATCTGCATCGACTGGACTTGATCAGAGACAAGAAAGAAGTAATACAGCATGTAAAATGTGCTGAAAGGTCTGGTGCGGCGCTTGAGATTATATCGACATACCAGTGGTATATCAAGGTGTTAGAATCTAAAGAAGCTTTACTAGCAAAGGGTGGAGAGTGTAACTGGTATCCAGTGCACATGAAGGTGAGGTTGGATAACTGGATTACTGGCTTGAATCAAGATTGGTGTATATCAAGACAACGCTTTTTTGGTGTACAATTTCCTGTATGGTACTCAAAACGAAAAGGGGAAGAGGGTAAGGTACTTGTGGCTGAAGCAGAGCAACTTCCGGTTGATCCAAGTGTAGACCTTCCAAAGGGCTATAGTATCGAAGAAGTCATTCCCGAAACAGATGTAATGGATACATGGGCCACAAGCTCTCTGACGCCACAGATCAATAGTAAAGCTATTACGTCAGAGCTTGCAATAGATTATGAGAGACATAAGAAGCTATACCCATTTGATTTGCGTGTGCAGGCTCATGAAATAATTAGAACTTGGACTTTTGGCACGATAGTTAAATCGTGTTTTCACGAGGATTGTATACCTTGGAAATCACTTATGATCAGTGGATGGTGTTTAGCTGCTGACAAGACTAAAATGAGTAAATCGAAAGGTAACGTAGTTACACCAAAGCAGCTGATTGTAGACCATGGCTCCGATGTTGTAAGGTACTGGGCATCAAGCTCTAAACTTGGTGCGGATCTTATTTACTCAGATGAGATGTTAAAGGCTGGTAAAAGGCTTGTGACAAAACTGTGGAACGCATCAAAGTTCGTAAAGATTCACATTGAATCCCTGACCCACGATTCAAAGAACAGCTTACAACAAGTTGAAGACGGCACAATCTATGAAACGGCCGATATCTGTATATTGTCGAGGTTACAAGAGACTGTGAAACTGGCCACAGAACACTTTGAGGTCTTGGATTATTCTGCTGCCAAATCTGTCATTGAGTCTTTTTTCTGGAAAGATTTCTGCGATAACTATTTGGAATTGGTAAAAAAGCGCTTATACGGTACTAGGGATGTAAGCAGCATGCCGATGCAGGGCCAAAGGAGTGGTATATGTACAATGTATCACGTTTTTAGGTCCCTCTTGTTATTATTCGCGCCTATTATTCCTCACATTACAGAGGAGATATACCAAAATATGTTTGGCAGTTCCTTGGACCAATTATCGATACATCAAAGGGGTACTTGGCCAAGTTTTGAGGAATGCTACTATAGCGATAGGCATCGTGAGTTATGGCCTGCTGTATTGAGCATCTTGGAATTGGTAAGAACATTTAAGTCGCAGGAGAAAATAGCCTTGAATGCCCCTATTGGGTTGGTGGCATACACTGGTGATGTACTTGATGCTTCAATTATTGGCGATTTGGAATCTGCAATTAGTGGTAAGCTACAGCACTGTGATACACTACACACAGAAGTCTCTTTTAGATCAAAAGTGAGTACAAGCGATGACAAGGTTAGTATATACGTGGTTGATTAGTGGTGTACTTGGGTTGGAAACCACTAGAATTATAGGAATATTGTCATGACCAATAATCAATTACATTCATATGATGTGAGCAACGTATCTGTATGTACTAAAAGAGAAGAGATCTCACGTACTGAATATACAGTTAGTCAAATCTCAAATGTAATTAAGGGTACACTAGAACAAAAACTGTACAATGTGTATGTGAAAGGTGAGATATCGGACTATAAAATTGCTCAATCTGGTCACGTCTATTTCTCCTTAAAAGACTCTAACGCTATTCTAAAAGGGGCGTGTTGGAGGCAAGTGGCAGCACAACTAGATATCTCGTGGAAGCAAGGTTTAGAAGTGGTGTGTTATGGCAACATTTCTACATACACAGAGTATTCTAGCTATCAGCTTATAGTGAAACACATCGAAGTCAGTGGTGTGGGCGCTTTGCTACTGATGTTAGAAAAGCTTAGAAAAGCTCTTGCTGCAGAGGGCCTGTTTGATGAGAAACGCAAAAAGCGAATACCAGGTCTGCCAATTGTTATAGGTATTGTGACATCTCCTACTGGTGCCGTAATCAGAGATATGTTACATCGTATTACTGAGCGTTGTCCTGTTCATGTGATAGTATGGGAGGTTTTGGTACAGGGCAAGGAGGCTCCGGGTGAGATTGAAAAAGCTATACGAGGTTTTAATACCTTACCTGATAACATCCCTAGGCCAGATGTTTTGATAGTGGCACGTGGTGGGGGATCTATAGAAGATCTAGGAGCTTTTAACGAAGAAAGGGTAGTACGTGCTGTTGCCGACTCTACTATACCCATTATATCTGGTATAGGTCACGAGACTGACACAACGCTCATAGATCATGCAGCAGACGTAAGAGCTCCTACGCCGACTGCGGCTGCGGAAATTGCTGTGCCTGTGTTACATGAATTGAGGCGTCGTATAGAAGAGCTGTATGAGCGCCTTCGGTTGTCCTTGCCAAATACTATAAGTGCCATAGAGCTTAGACTAGAAAAGGCATCCTCAGCTCTTCTGAACGTTGAGGTGGTATTTAGAACTGCCACTAATAAGTTGGCGGAGCTGTCCTTAAAAAATAGAATGATAACAGAGCAATATCTTAGATTGCATGAGACAAAGTTATCAAATTATTACAGGCTTTTAAACAGTGCGGATTATAGAACAGTGCTGAGTCGTGGTTTTGCTTTGCTTAAAGGGACTGAGCCATACGCTAAGCCTATCCGTTCTATCCAGCAGCTAGGGGTTGGGCAGTCTTTAGTGATAGAGTTGGCGGACGGTATAAGTGTTGTGACTGTGATCTCCTCTGTCCCAAAAGACAAAAGGTGAATGCCTTGTTTTTTGTACTGATGCGCATAGATATTGCTTGATGACTCGAACGTTTATTTCCATGATGTCGTTTTGAGGTTTGTTCCCATCCACATTACCTTTAGAGAAAGGTTTGACCGCATTGACTTGAGGCTGTATGATAGCTTTGTCGATGGTCTGTCAGTGTGGTAGTGTGACAAAGGAAGAATAGCCAAACATACGTAACATTCTCGATGTGTGTATATCCAGTATAAAATATAAATTTATAGATATTACCCAAATGAAACTACCGGTAGGAGTCAGTGATTTTAGAAAGATAGCAACAGGTAATTATGTCTTTACGGACAAGACGCTGTTGATCAAGGAAGTAATGGACGATGGTGCTGATATCATACTAGTCACAAGACCTAGAAGATTTGGTAAAACATTGAACTTGTCGATGCTGTACTACTTTTTAGATCATAGTCAGCCAAAAGATGAGAATTTGTTTGAGAAGCTAAATATAGGGCGAGATGAAGCCTTTTGCGAGGAGCATCAGAACAAATATCCAGTGATATTTATATCGTTCAAGGATGTGAAGAAATCACAGTACGAGGATGTGTACGAAAATATCCTTATTTTAGTGAGGGATGTATATAGGGCCCATAGATACTTATTGGATGGAGATTGTTTAGATGAAGACGAGAAGGGTGTGTTTAATGCATTGTTGTATAAAACAGGGCAACAATCTGAGGTAGAAGCATCGATTCGGCAGCTCTGCCTCTACATACACAGGTATTGTGGCAAGAACCCGATTATATTGATAGACGAATACGACACACCGATACAAGAGGGGTATTTGGAAGATTACTATAATGAAATTACAGAGTTAATGCGTGGTATACTAGGCCAGGCATTAAAGGATAATAGCTATCTGACAAAGGCCGTGGTCACAGGAATCACTCGTATCTCTCAGGAGAGTTTGTTTTCTGGATTAAACAACATAGAGGTGTACTCGTTATTGAGAGAAGACTACGGGCAATACTTTGGGTTTACCGAAGAGGAAGTGCTGAGGCTACTGGAAGAAACGAAGCAAGCAGTATCGCTTGATTC
>NZ_SCFA01000004.1 GCF_004210275.1 Rickettsiales endosymbiont of Peranema trichophorum | reverse complement strand
CATATTGCACCTCAAACGTCAACATTTGGCTATAAGCCTTTGCAAAAAACATAAATCGCACGGAAATTGAGACCAGCACTCTAATACAGATATTCAAAATCTAGACTTTTGACGAATGGACCATGTGAATATCGTGTGTCTGTCGCTTCATCCGTTATCACTGGAGAGCCCTCAGCATTCCATACATTGCTATTAGCATTACTTGGATTTTTTGGCTGGCTTTTTCTTCTTTGCGCTTTCTGCAATCAACGAAATTGCCTGGTTTAAATCTATTTCAAATATATTCATTTGGCGTAAGGATGTGTACTGCTTATTACACTCTAAATATGGGCCAAACTTTCCTATTCCTAGAACAATATTTTGTCCTGTCACCGAATCTTTACCTAAAATTTTGGGCAACTCCAACAGGGATTTTGCGATATCTGTTGTGACATCCTCGGGTTTTAAAAATTTTGGGAGTGAGACTCTTCTAACAAGACTATCTTTTTTGGTACCTTTTTTAGTAGCATCTTCGCCAAACTGTAGATAGTACCCATATGGTCCATTTTTAAGCAGAATTTGCTTGCCAGATTTTTCCTCAACACAGATAAGCTTGGACTCTTTGACGCTCTCAGAAGTAGCGTTATCTGTGTTGGTTGTGTCAAGGTTTTTTGCATAAGTGCATGTTGGGTAGTTGTCACATCCCAAAAATGCGCCAAATTTTCCCATCTTTAAATGCAATCTTCCTGTTTTGCATTTTGGGCAAGATGTTGTTGGAGCTGTTTGATCGTCCGTACTAGGGTTTGTAGGAGGAAAAAGGAAATGTTGAAGGTGCGACTCTAAATTTGTGACTATGCCCTGATTGTCAAAAGTCATCACCTCTTTTGTTTTTAAATGAAAATCTGACCAAAAATCTTCTAGCAGAGCCCTCCAATCCTTTTGTCCATTGGCGACATTATCTAAAGATTCTTCCAAATTTGCGGTAAAGTGATACTCAACATATTTGGTAAAATATAGTGTAAGAAAGGCAGTGACTATCCGTCCCCTTACCTCTGGGATGAATCGCTTTTTTTCCAAAGCAACATAATTCCTGGACTGTAAAATTGAGATGATACTTGAATACGTTGACGGCCTCCCTATATCAAGCTCTTCCAACTTTTTGATGAGACTCGCCTCAGTGTAACGTGGTGGAGGCTGGGTCATGTGCTGGTTAGCTTTCATACTAAGAGTGTTTAATGCCTCATATTTGTGAAGCACGGGAAGCCTGTCTTTAACCTCGTCATCAGCTTCGTCCTTTCCTTCCTGGTACACCTTATAGAAGCCATCAAAAATTACGACAGAACCAGTAGCTTTAAATGTACCAGTGTTATTTTGATCGGATATCAATATCGTTGTGATATTAACCTTCGCACTGCTCATTTGACAGGCTATGGTACGTTTCCAAATTAACTCGTACAACTTATATTGATCAGCATCTAAGTAACTTTGTATGCTAGTTGGTTTTAGTGCTATATCAGTCGGACGTATTGCTTCATGAGCTTCCTGTGCGTTTTTACTTTTAGTTTGATACACCCTAGGTGAAGGTGCGCACCGTTCATTACCATAGAGCGATATGATCTCCCTTCGAATACTATCAATGGCTTCTTTTGCAAGGTTAACAGAGTCTGTTCTCATGTATGTAATTAAACCTTTAACCTCTGTCCCTATTGCAATACCTTCATACAACTTTTGAGCAACACGGGATGTATGCTTTGCCGAAAAGCCTAATTTTCTAGCTGCTTCTTGAATTAGAGTCGACGTGGTGAAAGGTGGGCTTGGATGGCGTGCGGTCTCTTTTTCCTGAATGTCTATTACGCTGTATTGATTGTGCTCTAAATCTTTTAGCATAGATTCAGCTTGGATTGAGCCTCCGATGCTAAGCTTCTCAAGCTTCTGTCCCTTGTAATGTGTTAATGAAGCACTGAAATGCTCTTGCACATCCTTCTCTGTACTTGCAAAGAGTGCATCTATGCTCCAGTATTCTTGAATTTGAAATTTGTCTATCTCATCTTCTCTTTCACTGATCAAACGTAGTGCGACAGATTGGACTCTACCTGCGGATTTACTCCCTGGTAGCTTACGCCATAGAACCGGTGATAAGGTAAAGCCAACAAGGTAATCTAGTGCTTGTCTAGCTTGCTGAGCGTGTACTAGATCCATGTCAATGTCTTTTGGGTGAGACAATGCTTCTAAAATTGCCTTTTTGGTCACTTCATGAAAGACAATGCGCTTGACCGTGGTTGATGGTTGGATCGCTTTTTTCATCCGTAATATCTCACTGATATGCCAAGATATCGCTTCGCCTTCCCGATCGGGGTCTGTAGCAAGGTATATCATCTCTGCTTTTTTGGCTTGTTCCACTATCCTCTTAACGTGCTCACCAGACTTGTCTGTCATTTCATAGTGCATTTTAAACTGTGCATCTGGTTCTACTGAGCCGGGTGCAGATGGTAGTCCCCTGATATGGCCATACGAAGACAACACAACAAATTCTTTTCCCAAATACTTGTTTAGTGTTTTTGCTTTAGATGGGGACTCCACGATTAGTAGTTTCATTGTCTATAGTGTTCTCACTCCTTGTATGTTATGAATCTGGTGTAAATGTTTTATCACACTAATTAGGACGGTGATGCGAACACTTCACTAGGTTAAAATAAACCTTAGGAGCGTTACGTCAAGTTGAATGTAAGTGCGAATCAATTTGTAAGGCAATATTTGTGCAGCGAAAGCTTCTATAACATTCCCAGCCTGAGTTACATGGAGGAGTGGGGATGATTAAACAAACACTCATGAAGCTCTTGCTCTGGAACCCTCCCCAGGCGTATCATTTCAAAGCCAATATCGGTGGGTCGAATGATTGTAGAAGAAATACCGCTGCTTGTAGTTGGCGAATCAAGTATCAGTAACTGACCACCAAAACATTGTTCAATCTCTTGTGCAGTATTAAGTGGGGGGTGACTAGATATATTGACGCTGGTCCCGGTAATAGGAAAATCAATCACGCTGATGATATGTCTGACGATATGGGAGTTTGGGACTCTGACAGCTATGTCATGAATATCGTCACGTGGTTTTAATAATGGTAATACCAACGTCAAAGGGCCTGGCCAAAATCTTTGCGCTATTTTTTCAGCATTATGATTTAGGTGGCACAGGGATTTGACATGGTCAATGCCAGCACAGAATATTGGAAGCGCCTTGTCTCTCGCTCTTCTCTTCATTGCAAAAACCTCGTCGATACTTTTTCGATTGGTAGCATCAGCACTGAGAGCGTACAAGGTATCTGTTGGAAGTGCAACTGGCCCACCACCTTTTAAAGTGTCTACTATGAGATTGATGTGTTCTGAAGTATCCCTTAAAATCATAACTTTTGTTTAGCTTCAGTTGGTAGGACTATACTTATTGGTCACATACTCTCCTAGAATGAGTTTAAATTGTTCTACTATGTCGTCTCCTTTTAAAGCACAGACCTGCTTACCTTCTATAAAAACAGGTGCAATAGGTGCTTCACCCTTCCCAGGTAAGCTAATTCCAATGTCCGCGTGTTTGCTTTCTCCTGGTCCGTTCACTATACATCCCATTACCGCTACTTTCATATTTTCTACGCCTGGATATTTTGATTTCCACTCCGGCATCATAGCGCTCACAAAGTCTTGCACTTGTTCTGCCAGATCTTGAAAGAAAGAGCTGCTGGTTCTTCCGCAGCCAGGGCATGATGTGATGGCTGGGCTGAAGCTTCTAAGCCCCAAAGCTTGAAGAATTTCTTTACATACTATCACTTCATTAGCTCGCGATTCTCCAGGTCTTGGAGTGATAGATGCACGGATTGTGTCGCCGATTCCCATACCAAGAAGGATTCCAAGAGCGCAGCTGGTGGTTACAGCACCTTTGATACCGATTCCAGCTTCAGTAAGGCCTAAATGCAATGCGTACTTTGACCTTTTTGCTAGCTCCTGATATACGAATATCAATTCTTTGACAGAGCTGACTTTTGCAGACACAACAATCTTGTCTTGTGGTAGTCCTAGCTCCTCTGCTCTTTTGGCGCTACCAATTGCTGAAGAGATCAGTGCTTCCTGAACTATCTCAGCTGATGACTTGGGGGATGACGAAAGACTGTTTTCATCCATCATATTAGACAAGAGGTCCTGGTCTAGGCTGCCCCAGTTTACACCTATTCTGACAGGTTTATTATACTTGATAGCTTGTTCGATCATAATGTCAAAGTGTTTCTGTCTCTTACTACCAACCCCTACGTTTCCTGGATTGATTCTGTACTTATCAAGAGCTTCTGCACATGATGGTACTTGAGTAAGAAGACGATGGCCATTATAGTGAAAACAACCTACAAGCGGAATGTCATAGCCTGCAGCGGTGATTTTGTCACGTATTTTTGGTAACGTTTCAGCGGACTGAACTGTGTCGACAGTGATCCTGACTATCTCTGCTCCTGATTTGAAAAGCTCTATTGCTTGTTCTGCAGTTGCATTAGCGTCAGTGGTGTCAGTATTAGTCATAGACTGGATGACTACTGGAGACCCTCCACCTATCGGTACGTTTCTAACCAGGACTGTGTTGGTAATATGCCTGTGGAACATGGAGCTAACGTTAAAGGGAAATGCTTTTCAACCATATATGATGCAACAAGTATATCCCTAGCTGTCTAAGTGTCAATAAGTAATCATGACATAAACGATTGGTGAAGTATCACCAAGCCGGCAGTGCTATGCTTTTATTGATCGTATCCACTACACATGCTCCTGTGGTAGAGGTTTGGCCGTCAACCACTGTGAATGTACAGGAATCAGTACCACCCCTGTTGGAGATAGTGAACGTGCCGTTTTTGGGTAGCATGATATTATCGTGGTAACCATAGTCTAGGTATACGGGTTCTTTGCCTGGAATTACAAGCTGAGCACTTGAACCAAAAGCCACGGAGCACGAGTATTTAATATCTTCTACAGGTTTAGGTGGTTGAGGTTTAGGAGATGGGCCGCTATTTCCACCCCATGCAGGAAATATGATATTGTAGGGCATATTTGTGATGACCGCTCCCTCTCTTGCATTTCTACAGTAACCTAGATCACCAGACTCAGATACTATAACGCCTTCATTTAAGATAAGTTTGCATTGGACGCTACCGTCGCCGTTTGTAACATTGATCTCCTCATTATCAGGCAAAAGAACTGTGCCTGTTCCCTGCACCTGTTGTGATGAAGATTTGGCATAACTAAATACTGCGGCTGCATTTCCTCCAATCACTACATTGTACTCCTTGATGGTGAGTGGTACAGGCGTAGGAGTAGGTTGAGGGGTTGGAGTAGGTGCTGGATCTGGAGTAGGGGTTGGAGTAGGTTGAGGAGTCGGAGTAGGTGTTGGATCTGGAGCAGGCGTAGGAGTAGGTTGAGGAGTTGGGGTAGGTGCTGGATCTGGAGCAGGAGTAGGAGTAGGAGTAGGTTGAGGAGTTGGGGTAGGTGCTGGATCTGGAGTAGGCGTAGGAGTAGGTTGAGGGGTTGGAGTAGGTGTTGGATCTGGAGCAGGAGTTGGAGTAGGTTGAGGGATTGGAGTAGGTGCTGGATCTGGAGTAGGGGTTGGAGTAGGTTGAGGATCGTCTTCTGGGCCTGGCTCTCTACCTGGATTCATATTCTCCAGTGGTGCAATACCTCCACCCCATTGAGGGAATGCCAAGAGATATGGTTGCGCTGAATTTGGAATCTCATCACCACTGTCATTCCTTGCTAATATATTGCTCATACCTTGACAAATACCTTTTTTATTGTCCGGTTCTACTATTCCTTCTTTTAATGTTATGACACCATCCCTCACATTGAGTTTACATGATATAGTACTATCATTATTAGTAACCGTGATATCTTGGTCATTTGGTAAGTTCACGATATTATTTTGTGGTGATACTATTTGTTTGTTAGACTTTGAGTTGGATTGGTTATCGCCTTGAACAACAAAGATCGCGCTGGTATCAGGCAGTGTTGGAGGTGCAGGCTGCCCAAGCTCTACCCTGTATATAGTAGACGAAGGTGTCACAGGCTGTGTATTGGAATTAGGGCAAAATGTCAATTCCATATTGAAATCACCAGTGCATACACCTGTTCCATACTCGTCATCGTAGGCGTAGGTATAGGCCCTGCAGGTAGGACGAAGTTGATTTCTAATCATATCGTAATAAGAAGTCTTAAGTATGGGTCCGCTTCTACACGCATCTACAGATGTAGAGTCGCGTGGGCAGCAATATAGTCTAGCGTACTCACTTTTGTTGGTGACTTCTATAGGTTGATTTGGGTTCTTAGGGTCGCTAAAAACATTTCTCAAGCCTCCTTCTGCAGCGAATGTGAGTTTTGAACATGGACTAAAACATCCAAGAACAGTAGTAGGATCATCATGTCTTGAATACTGAAGATTTACGCTACTCATATTGAAGGTGCCTCCATTGAGAAGGGGTAGCTCGCGGTACTGTCCGTTTTGTGATAAATCTTCACCTGTAGGGCATTGATCAAGTGGGAGATTTGGGCAGTCGACGGTTGGGTCAAGCATCACCCTTCCTTTGCCATCTTGGCATAATGTATCTCCAGTGATTGTGATTTGAAACGGCAATGTATAGCCATCTACAAGAGATCCATTCCAAAACGTCACTGGTGGAACTTTTGAATCGATTGCACAAGCTGCTGCGGTTTGTGGATCTAGTGGTGTACCATCTGTAGGATAGCATGAGGGATTTTCAGAGCACTTTGGATTCCTAATATATTGCTGGTTTTGATAAATATTAGGAAACAAGCACCCCCATGTTACCTCAAGCTTGCTGTTGATGTCTGGAGCAAAAGGGAAGTCAGGCCTTTGGTATCCGCTGTTTTGTGCGCTTGGTACTCCTGTACTTTCACCGAGCCTGCAGTCATATCCATATTTGTTGCATCCTTGTTTTGCCCAGAATCTTGTTCCTGCTAGTCCTTCACGGGGGATTGGATAGTCGTGAGAGGTTTGTGGTGCAAGCTCTTTGACGATGTACTTTCCAGCTGTTTGTTTAAAGTCTTGTTGGACCCAAATTGTTTCCGTGCATCTATTTGTGACTCGAAGCCTTGTAGGTTGAGACGTATCAGCGGCAGGTTCAGTAACCAACACACAAATGAGATACATGAAGGAACATATCAGTATTGGGAACTTTTGCATTTTTTTACACTGTTTAACCCCTATACTTTTATAGTAGAGGACCGTATGATGGATTTCAAGCATTAAAAGTATTGTGTATAGGCTGTGTTTGCTTGAAATGTAGTGTGATTGACCTTATAACCTGCTTATTACTGACCAATGTGGCATTTTTATATGCTAAAAAAGATATATAAGCTGTTTGCAGCACAAGAATATAAATCTAAAACGTCCGAAGGGGGCGATATCAAACGGTTGCAGGCATATCATACCGTTCTGTGTGCAAGTGATTTTTATCAAACCTGAGGCAATCTATCTTTAGCAGTGTGTCAGCATTTTCTACAATATCGGTAACTTTTAACCAATCATCTCTTGTCGCTTCGGGACATACTATTGCGATATCGATATCAGACCTATCTTGATGATCGCCGCGGGCCCTGGATCCAAAAAGCCACATCTCATCCACAAATGGTAAATTTTTCAATTGTGTTATGAATTGATAATCTAGGTTTTGGTTCATATATTCTCGATCGTGTACATTCATGCTAGAATGAGTTGCTGTGGGAGCTTGTTATGGGGCAACACAGGCATATGCATAGAGTGCTTTGAACTCAATTTCTGAAATAAGGGTAGTTCAACAACATCTTTACACAAGCTTTTTAATTTTAGTTTGTTTTTAATGAATTTGTATTACACAGAACTCTGTAATAATTCTATTCATTTTTTGTATGGTTGTATATAATAACCTAGGAATGGTGACAGCTAGATTGACGGTTGTGTATGTGTCTGCTAAAGTCTCCGCCAGTTATGACCCAATAGGTTCTCATTGTACTACACAAGCTTCACTTCACCTTCAAGTTGGTGTATTGGGGCTTGGCTACACCACGAATCAGGTGATGCGTGTAAAGGCAGATGGTACGCTAAATGTGTTAGTGCGGTGTAGTATCAATGTCCTCCAAACTATCTATGCTCCTGAGATAGCCTCTTGGCCTGCAGGATGTTTAAAGGAGTTGATACCTCTGGGCTATGGTGCTATTGATATGATGACGGATTATATAGATCTTGGAGCTGTGCTTGATGACATGCCGTGTGCCTTTGGGACATGATGTTGTCAGGAGTATTGCCTCTTATATGTACTTAGAGAATGGAACATCAGCAGAACTGTAACTTGAAACAAGCTTTCCCGTTTGTTAAATGGGTGGGAGGTAAGCGTAGCATCATCCGAGCTTTGTTATCTTCTCTGCCTCCTGTTTTTCAAGATTACTACGAACCATTTGTTGGAGGTGGTGCTATGTTCTTTGCATTGCAGAGACAAGTAAATAAGGCATACCTGTCTGACATTAACAGAGATTTAATCACCGCTTATCAAGTGGTCCAATCACAACCTCAAGAGCTCATTACAAAGCTGACACAGTACCATCAGGAACACTCTAGGGAACGATATTATAGGGTGAGACTTCTAGACAGCTGTGATGAGTCTGTAGAAGTAGCTGCAAGGTTTTTATACCTTAACAAAACCTGTTATAACGGACTGTACAGGGTCAATAAAGAAGGTAAATTCAACGTACCAATGGGAAAGTACGGTCAGGTGAAAGTAGACTACAAAAACATCATGGCGTGTCACAACGTTCTTGCAGATGCAAATATAAGTGTTTGCAATTTCGATCGTATTAGCCCAAAAAAGGGGGATTTGGTATATTTTGATCCTCCTTATCATTTTGAAGAACGTAAAACATTTGTGGATTATTCAAATTCTGGTTTTACGAGTCAACATCAACGTCAGTTAAAAGAGTTCTTTGATGATTTGAGTCAACAAGGAGTTCACCTGATGTTATCAAATTCAAATACAGATATGATCAAAAAGCTGTATAGTAATTACAACATCAAAGTGGTCATGGCACCTAGGCATATAAGCTGTAGAAGTGACCAAAGAGTGGCGGTAACAGAGCTGTTGGTAACAAATTATTAAGGTATGATTGCTATATTACAAGGATAACTCATGCACATTATCTATGATAAATGTTAAAAACGCCGCTTGATATTATTTACAAGGCAAGTCGTGCTGAAGATCATGTGCTAGAGGAGAAATTCCGTAGCATTATTGCAAAACTATACCGATATGAAATTTTTAAGCCCATATTAGATCTAACAGCAACTCTATGCTTCAAAGGCTTACTGACATTTGTGATTTATGATAGGCGTTTCTTTGAACTTGATGAGGGTAACTGTAGAACAATAGAAAGTGGCTATGTTGTTAAAATGCTTAATCGGTTTAGAAGAAATCGTCTTTATACTATTACGATTAAGAGTATACAGCCACACATTATAGTTCACGAATTAGCTCATATGATGGAGAAAGAGTGCATCGAAGACATAGCATCCTTTGATAGATGTATCATGGAGGATGTAAAATCAAACAACACTCGTAGTATCACGCTACAATCTGCTGTGAAGCAGGTATTGGTGGTAGAGGTTAATACTTACCCGGTAGATCAGAGGTCGTCTGAATTATTTGCTCGTTTTTTTCAGTTGGTATCAATGGCCAAAGAGGTCCAGGGATATAAGGCTGAATACAGTTATGCTCTAAAAGACGTATACCAGTTTTTTGAGAGGGTTGTTGCACTATTATCAAAGGAGCTGTTCAACACCGTCCATAACAGTGTTGATAAAAATATAGCTCTATACAGCCAACAATATATTGTACCTGTTGATGATATTGAGCACAAATGGTCGGAGGAAAAAGTACAAAAATTGCACCATCAAGCCAACGCAGCAAAAAAGTGGCAAAAGGCCATCAAATCCATTAAGGATTACTGAAGGTATCATTGTATCAGTTACAAAACCTGTGTGCTCACCCCCATTGCGACAAGTGGTGTATGATGTATAACGTCATTACATCTGCCAAAGATAAAGAAAGCGTTGCAAGTGATGAAAGAACTACAGATGACAAACGTAGAGAGGGAAGTATATGAGTGGTAAAAACCTATTTCAATAGCCAAGCATTTGCTCAGTACCGGTATGGATCACGGGAAAGTCAGTGAGGCGACCGGGTTAACCGAGCGCGAGGTTCAGCTTCTTATATACAAGTGAGAAGATGATATGCGGCTAAGAAGGTTAAATATGAGATTGTACTTGGCTATTAGATTGTTACGTAACATAAGCAAAATCTGCAAGATAATACTTGTTTTGTTGTCATTATTGGTATAGAAACAATATCAAGTGTTTTCGTTAACAATAATTAGAGGAATATTACATTGGTGCAGGTCGTAGTACGTTTTAATAATGTAGATGTAGCATTGAGAAATCTCAAAAGGAAAATGCAAAGAGAGGGGATTTATAAAGTGATGAAGTTAAGTCGTTTTCATGAAAAGCCTTCCCAAGTTCGTGTACGCAAGACACAGGAAGCAATAAGACGAAGAAGAAAATTGGACAGAAAGAGGTTCTTCTAACTATCTGTTTCTTTGCAATGAAATGTGTTGCAAAATGATTAATCATTTTATAGAATCTGGCCTTCAACATTAATCAAGAAGTATAAAGATAAGTAGCATGCCATTATACGAATCCACTTTTATTCTTAGACAGGATATACCAGTACATGATATTCACAAGATTACCGACCACTTCGTGCAGATAGTCCTGAAGGAGGGAGGTTCTCTTGTCAAGAAGGAGTACTGGGGTCTCAGAACTCTATCATATGAAATTAGAAAGAACAAAAAAGGCCACTACATGTTGCTGGGGTTATCGTGTGATGCCCCTGCAGTCAAAAATCTAGAAAGACAGTATAAGATCGATGAAAATGTCATCAACTTTATGACTGTCAAGGTAGATTCTTTAACAGATGTACCATCTCCGATGATGCAGACTCCATCTGATCTTGGGGCGTTGGGCAATAATTATACGGAGTGAGGATTATGACAGAAACAACAGCGGGAATGTTTGATGAAACTATGTCAAATGCTATCCTTTTTAATAGGAAGCATCAGACAAGAGGCCCCCAATCTTGTCCTCTGGATAATCCTGAAAATGGAGAGGTTGACTACAAAAATATACAGCTTTTAAAGCAGTATATTTCAGAGAAGGGAAGGGTATTGCCGAGTCGCGTTTCTTATGTGTCTTCTAAAAATCAGAGAAGGCTGAAGCAGGCTATTCGGAGAGCTAGGAAGCTTGCCTTGTTGCCTTTCACAGTTTTATAAGCTTGGTAGAAGAGGTATAGAATGGAAGTAATTTTGCTTGAAGGTGTAGAAAAGTTAGGTGAGCCTGGTGACATAGTCAAAGTAGCTGATGGGTTTGGTAGAAATTATCTGTTGCCCAGGAGGATTGCTTTGAGGGCCACTAAGACAAATATGGAGATTTTTGAGAAGCAGCGTGAAGAGATCATCAAGAGAAATATTGCCAAAAGAGAAGAAGCTGCTTTAGTAGCACAAAAACTCGAGGGTGTATCGGTTGTGTTGGTACGTCAAGCTGCTGAAGATGGGAAACTGTATGGTTCGGTTAGTGGCCGTGATATAGCGAAGGGCCTGTTAGATGTCGCTGGTGTGGAGCTTGAAGCCTCTCAGATTGTGCTTACGGATAGATTTAAGGAAATAGGAATGTATGATGTAGCAGTTGCCTTGCATCCTGAGGTAAAGGTAAAGGTAGGTTTGCAGATATCTAGAATAGACCAGGATTCAGTGCACAGCTGATAGTATAGAAAACTAAGCTCAGAGAGAGAGTAGAAGTAGGGCTTGTGGGTGTGTTCTTATTGGTCCCGACGGTTAGTGGCAGTACAGCTGCTATGAAGCGTCTTGCCTCTGAATACATATACATATAGATGTAAAGGCAATGTGGGGTCTGCAGAATCCAAACACACAAAAGCAGTCCTAGGTAGGATAACAGAATACTCAAAGCCGTGTAACTATGAAAGCTGGCATGTCAATATTGAAAGTGCGGTATTCTTTTGACAATGTGTGAACTCTTATCCAGAATGATTGTTGCACTTCAATATGGGGTGCAACTGCGACACTTAATTTGATTTGTATACTGATGGTACGAAAACAGTTTTTGGAAATAAAACGTAGTACAGCCCACTTTTGTTCATAGTGCATGCGAGTTTTTCCGCTATCTTGCCCCTACCATAAAATATATCCCCTCTGATAGCTCCTTTAATTGCACCGCCAGTGTCTTGTGCAATCATCAGTCTGTTATATGGAATAGATGGTAATGCGTCAATTTTGGGGGATTCAGTCTCCAACCACATTGGAACTCCATAAGGATATAGCTTGTAATCTATCGCCATCGATCTTTCAGCAGTTAAGGGAATACCTTGTCCACCAATTGGCGTTTCTCCATGTATTTGCTTAAAAAAAACGTACGACTGATTTTGCTCAGTCAGTTCAGTAGCTTCCTTTGGATTTGTGTGTAACCAATGCATCATGTCTACACCAGAGTGTATTCTTGTCTTTGCATAGTCCTTAAACAAAGGACCTATAGCAAGATACGGATGACCATTTTTACACGCATATCCCAATTTCATCTGTCCTCCTCCTGCCAAATGTACAATCCCTGAGCCCTGAATATGCATGAAGAGGAGACGTGCTTTGTTGTCCACATAGACTAATTCCAGTCCTTTGTTTTTTAAAGCACCATTGTTAATGGCTCTGTGTGAAATACTGCTGGTACCCCTAATGATATCAATATCTTGAGGGCAAGCGTACACAGGGTGTTGATACTTTTTGGTTTTCTTTAAACTACCACGAAGCTCAATTTCATAGTATCCTGTAAATTTACCAGTCGAGGTTCCAGTTATATCCTTAACAAGATACGGGATGAACCAGCGCTCAAAAAATTTTCTTGCTAAATCACTGTTCGTAATTTTACTGTCCAGCACATCTTTGCATGGTGCTACCCAATCTTGCACCTTACCACCCAATCTTGTTAAATTGCTGATAGGCTGATCTGGATCTTGTCTAATGAATATCTTACAAGATCTTTTAAAAGCTTGTAGCGCTTCGTATTGAGTATCATAGCCCCACTGATTGAGGTCATCAAAACTCGACTTCACCAATTGTATTTCAACTGGTTTGTCTTTTGTAGTGGTCATATGAACACACCCCACCAATCCTAAGGATAGGCAGAACAGTATGAGACAGAGATTAGCCCTACCAATCATAACAAGGAATCTAGACATTCAATCGATGTGCTTAGTTATGGATTCTGTATGCTTTTCGTGTCCACTAATTGCCAGATGTTTGTGCTAGTTTTTAAGTGCTTACTAAACACCCAAACATCTTCTATGACACTGACGTGTGAGGAATCACCAGATATTAAGGTGCCATCTTTGCTTTTTGTGACTGCAATTTGCTCGCTTATAAAGCGGACAGTAATAGTGAGAACATTATTATGAAGCTCTGCATCTATGATATCGGAGTTGTTAAGCTTTACTATGGCAACTTCATATACATCACCCACGCTCTCTCTTTGCTCTATTTCCTGCACAAATGCTTCAAAGATAGTGCGACTTAACAACTTGTTGAGCGTTTCTCTATCACCATTGGCAAAGGCCTTAACTATCATCTCAAATGCATAGCGTGCACCTTCAACAAAATGCTCAGGATCAAAGTTACTGCTTATTTTTCTGACTTCATCAAATACATCTCGCACGTTTTGAGGCAATGATGCTTCAAAAGCAGATGCTATATTGATATTAAAAAAAGACCTGGCTTTTGTATTCTCTGACGTTCTTTGTTGCTGGTGACGATCACTCTCATCTGCAGTTCCAAAGACTTTGAGTAACTTACTGAACAATACAACTGTGATAATTGCAAATAAGAGCGTAACCAAGGTGTCGGACATTATACTACTTGAAACTAGTCATGTTATTATAAATGAATTCAGATAGTTTTACCAGATAATATTCGTATTGTACAAGCATATTTCCTAGACACTTGGATTGTCACGAGTAAATAATCTGACTTCCTCCGCAATACATTATAATAACCTGTTTCTGTTGAATGAAATGTTCTGATCGTATCAACTCTATAAGAAGGTCAGGCCCTGTTATAGGCGTCTATGAACCGTACATATCACTTGACACATTACCTCATCAGACATATACTGTGCGAGGCTTGAAAATCATAAGCTCGTACTCGTAGCTAAGCAAGTAGTCTTAAAAAAAGCACTAAGCCTGTTAGGGTTGTTTCGAGTTTCTTTCCTGCTTTTCCTGTCGTCCAAGAAAGTGATGCGCATTCGTGTACAACACTACTTCATAACCTTTCTTATGTGTACTTTATTGCCTGTATGTTTGCTTTAAGTAGTAAGTATTTGCCAATTTATATGTGGATGGTATCGCTCTTATTTTTTGCGTATCAGTTTATTCTTCGTCTTCTGCCTGGTATTGCTATGCAAGAGATCACGCAGCAACTATCCATCAACGCAACTGATCTGGGAGTTCTTGCTGCATTTTACTATTACGCATATTCAGGTATGCAAATTCCAGTTGCTGTGCTGCTTGATAAATGTGGCGCGCGTCGTGTGATTTGTATTTTTGCTATATCGTGTGGAATGGTGACATTACTTTTCACGTATACGACTAATTTTTACATTGCCTTATTAAGTAGATTCTTGATAGGTGTCTGTTCAACAGCCGGATTTTTAGGGGTCTCAAAAGTGATATCTGAGTGGTTTGATAAGGACCAATATGTAAAAATGATGGGATTTTCATTCACCTTTGGGTTACTAGGTGCGATATACGGGGGAAAGCCTATAAGCATTTTGGTGGAACAGTACCAATACCAGAATGTAGCCACAGTATTAGGTCTGATCTCAATTGCTATAGGAATACTTGTATATTTGATGTTGCGTTCACCTAGTCACTTAACCTCTGAAACGGTGAGTAATGAACAAATCAAGTGGTCAGATTTGAAATTTCTACTGCACTCTAAAATAATTTGGTTCCTTGGGATCTGCAATTTGCTTATGGTTGGCTCACTAGAAGGCTTTGCAGATGTTTGGGGAATACCGTATTTGGTCACCGCATATGACATTGGAAAGAGTGAAGCAGCTGGAATTGTATCTCTGCTGTTCCTGGGTATGGTATGTGGAGGCCCTGTAATAGCATGGTTAAGCAAAAAATGTGGTAGTTATTTCATGATCACCGTATGTGGTCTTGTCATGACATTTATGATGATGTTATTGATCATGAGATTAACAAATAACGTCTTATTGTTGTCTGCATTTTTGTTTATCATAGGTATCATGTGCTGTTATCAGGTCCTAATCTTCGCAGTAGGTTCTGATCTTGTTCCACCCAAAAGCTTAGGGGTGTGTATAGCATTTCTGAACAGTGTCAACATGTTAGGAGGCTCTTTTTTTCATACGCTTATAGGTAAAGCGATGGATACGTTTGCTGATTCAGAGACGGTTGGTGGCACTTATAGTATTATAACTTATCAGTATGCGCTAAGTATAATACCAGTATGCGCATTTGCCGGAGTTATAATCATAATGGGTATCAGACTATCCATTAGAGGCTCTTCCTCTATTATCAAGTGATGCTGAATGCTATTGTATTCGTGCCATACTATTCCTTTGTGGCAGATTTCGTATAGCTCCAAGATATGAAAAGGCTGACGGGTATAATGATTGCACAACCAGCGTATACGTTAATCGACGGCACTTCGTTAAATAAAGCATAACCTAGCGTTGCAGATAGTAAAAGCTCTAAATACCTGTATGGTGCTACTACAGAAGCTGGTACATATGAAAATGCTCTCAATATGCAGTATAGTATCAGGTTACTTCCAATCCCCAACACCATAGCAAGTATGACGTCCTGTGTTGTTGGAACGATCCATACAGTATAGGCGGGATACACACCCAACAATCCACTGATCGATGTGGAATAAAAAAGCATTGATAACATGCTCTCTCGAACAATAAACGATTTGTTGATAACATCGAGGGTTGCAAACATCAGGGTGGCTACGATTAAACTTAAGCATGCAGGATTAAAGGAGACATAGGGTGCTAATGTGATGTAAATACCTATGCATCCTATAAACGTTGCTATCCATAGCTGAGTACTGATCTCTTCCTTTAAAAATATGTATGCAAGTACTAAAATAAACAAAGGTAGCGTAAAGCTGATGACTGTGACCGTGGAGATTGGTACTGTGCTCATCCCCCAAGCCCACATGTTGATGGCTATGAATACTAATGCCCCTCTGATCAAATGAATAAGCTTGTGAGATGTTTGAACAGAACTCAAACCAAAGTATAATATGAAGGGGATTAAAAAAAGCGCACCAAGAGAAAACCGCAAAAAGGCGATTTCAGGAAAAGGTAACTTGGTTCCAAGAAACTTAACAGTAGTGTCATTAAATGCGCTGACTACTAAATTGAGTATAAACCAAAAAAGACCTAGACTATATTGACGAAGTGTCATGAAAACGTTAGCGCCTAATTTTGCTTGTTATAAGTGTCTAGAACCTTAGCGGCGATCTTGTCAGTAGTCAGTCCAAAGTGCTCAAATAAAGAGTTTGCAGGTGCAGATTTACCAAAGCTCTCTAGTCCTATAAACAGTCCATTCTCCCCTATTATTCCTTCCCAGCATTGTATCACGCCTGCTTCTATTGCCACCCGTAGTTTTGCATTTAATAAGGATGACACGTATTTTGCATCTTGCTTTTTAAAGAGTTCAAAGCATGGGATTGAAATCACTCTTGTCCCTATACCATGCTTTTCTAAGTTTTCTGCGACGCTCACGGCTAATTCCACTTCAGAACCAGTTGCAAAGATGGAAATGCAGTGTGGGCCATTGTTATTTCTTATGATATACGCACCTCTGATACAAGGATTGTCAGGTGTATCAGTGTTTCTAATTTGTCTGACATTTTGGCGGGTTAGTGCTATTAGGGATGGTCCACTGTCATTTTGTAAGGCTAACTCCCAGCATTCGATCGTTTCAATTACGTCACAAGGACGAAAGACTTGAAGATTAGGCATTGCTCTAAGGGCCGCCAATTGTTCTATGGGCTGATGAGTTGGCCCATCTTCTCCTAGTCCTATAGAGTCGTGTGTCATAACGTATATGGACTGTAACTCCATCAAGGCTGCCATTCTTATAGCGGGACGACAGTAGTCTGTAAATGCAAGAAAGCTGCCGCCGTACGGAATGAATGTGCCGTGAAGTCGCAAGCCGCTCATAATAGCGACCATAGCGTGTTCCCTAACACCGTAATTAATGTAATTCCCTGAATAATCATCAGCAGTAATTGAAGTATGTCCGGCTACTTTAGTATTCGTAGAGTGAGCAAGATCTGCAGAGCCACCAATTACATGTGGAATAGTCTCAGCAATGATCTCAATGACTCTCTCCGATGATTTCCTGGTTCCTTCTGTGATATTTTGAGTGGACAAGAAAGACTTCAAACGTGAAATTCTTGAGGCAAATTCTAGTGAAGTATCAACGTGAAAAGGATCGGCTCTGTTTGCATCCAAGTGATTGAGCCTAGCGTTAGTACACCACTCTTCATAATCCCGTATCGTCCTGGTATAAAAATTTCTCCAAGCGTCAAGGGTACCCTGTGGAATTGCAAAATCAGAATATTTCCATCCTAGCTTTTCTTTCATTAGCTCTATTTCTGTCTGACCTAGTGGAGCGCCATGTGCAGCTGATGTACCTTCTTTTGTTGGTGCTCCATACCCTATTTTTGTTTTGCATGCTATCAATACAGGTGCGCTTGAAGACTGAGCGGCCTGTAGAGCACTAAAGATTTGATTGTGATCATGGCCGTCAATTTCGATCGTACGCCAATTTGAAGCTTCAAATCTTTTTAATTGGTTATCAGAAGTTGAAATAGATGTCGAACCATCTATTGTTATTCCGTTATCGTCGAAGAGTACGATCAAATTTTTGAGTTTTAAATGACCTGCAAGGGATATTGCTTCTTGGCTGATACCCTCTGCAAGGCATCCATCTCCAACTATCACGTATGTGCGATGATTGATCATATCATCACCAAATCTTGCATTTAGCATTCTTTCGCTCAATGCTATACCAACAGCATTTGCGAGTCCCTGGCCGAGAGGTCCAGTTGATGCTTCTACACCGCTTGCGATACCATGCTCTGGATGTCCTGCCGTTTTAGAGTGCATCTGTCTAAATCGCTTTAACTCTTCTATTGTCATGTCTTCATAACCTGTAAGGTATAGTGCTGCATACAATAAAGCAGAGCCATGTCCAGCAGATAGAATCAGTCTGTCTCGATTTGCCCATAGGGGGGCCTTAGGATTAAATCTAAGGAAATGTTGGTATAGCACCGTAATGACATCTGCCATCCCTAGAGGCATGCCGGGGTGTCCGGATTTCGCTTTTTCCACCATGTCAACGGCTAAAAACCTCACGGCATTTGCTAAAAGTTTTTTCATACTACACACAAAAAATAAAGTTAGCGTACTTTATATACCTTAGTGACTGTACAATCAACTGTATTTGCTAGAAGTATGATAAAACATGGTTGACACATCAAAAAAAGATTTTAAGATCAGAGTTATAGGGTAGTAAAAACAACGCGCATGAAAAAGCTAACGATACCATGTGACTTCCACGGGGTTAACGCACCTTTCACGGTTTATATAGGTAATCCCGAACCTGCTCACCACCCTCTCCAATTTCAGTCGCAGTGGTTAAGCAAGGAAAGAGGGGGTGCGATTCCTCAGGAGTTTATGGAGAGCCTTCAAAAGATAAAGGAAATAGCTGACAGGAATAATGTATCGTTTGAAGAGCTGTGTACGTACGCATTGACCGCTTCTACTACCGCTTCTACTACCGCTTCGGAGGCTGCTAATGCAGGTGGAGGAGGAAGTATAGGTGATGGTAAATAAGATTGTATAGATTTACGACCTTTTAGTATCTTACCAATATATTTTCACTGAAAAGTGAGTACTGTTGTGGCTCTAGTTGTATGAGCTGTGAATTCAGATTGGATTGTGGATACCCTTAATGTGTTGACAGTGACTAGTCAATGGGCTATAAGCTAGGACTTGCTAGAGCTACAACAAAAACAACAAGTGAAAAATGAGACAGATCTTTGTAAACATGATGAAGTCACTTTGGTTACTGTCCGTCATGGTGATTGGTCTTGCTGCTTGTGAGGATAGCTCAAGCAGTGATCGTACCATAAGGTTCGCAACATCAGGAGACTATCCTCCATTTGAATACTATCAAGAGGGTAAGCTTGATGGTTTTGACATACAGCTAGCGAAGTTAATAAGCAAAGAAATGGGAAGAGAAGCGGTGTTTCAGGATATGCAATTTAGCGGTATATTAGCTGCTTTACAAGGTGGGACTGTTGATGCAGGGATTGCTACGATTGCAATTACTGAAGAACGAAAGCGGCAGTTTGATTTCTCAAAGCCTTATTATGCTGAAAACATAGCTGTGATTTTTAAGAGCGATGAGCCGGTTTTAGACAGAGCAGATCTAGTAACGAAAAAGATGGCATGTCAGTTAGGTAGTGTCATGGAAGGATGGCTTAGAAATAAGGTGGGCCATAAGAGTATTGTGGTGATGGATCAAGCAACTCAGGCTGTAGAATCCTTAAAAGCAGGGCATGTAGAGGGAGTTGTTGTAGATGGGGTACAAGCCGCTGCATTTATTGCTAAGAATCCAAATTTATCGTATAACATTGTTGAAAAATCTGATATAGGTTACGGCATTGCTTTTAAAAAAGGCAGCCCTTTGGTTGAAGAGGTCAATAAAGCTTTAAATACTTTGATAACCAAAGGTGAGTTGAAGCGTTTGGAAGAAATGTTCTTAAAGCAGGAATGAGAATTACTGAAACTGTGATGATTTAAAAGCTTGTGATGTCCCACGTACTGTTTATAGGTTATGGTATCTTTGTGACCATCCAGCTCCTGTTTGGTGGAATATTGATAGGATCGTTTATAGGCATGATGCTCTCAATATTAAGATACAAGAATATTGGGACACGTGTCATCAATCTGATAATATCTGTTTTAAGAGGGACACCTCTAATACTACAACTCAGTTTTGTATACTTTTCGGTGTCTAGTATCATTGGTATGAAGTTAAATATCGTTGCTGCAGGTGTTGTGACTTTCGGCCTTAACAGTTCGGCTTACATTGCAGAAATTATTAGAGCTGGTATTGAAAGTCTACCAAAGGGTCAGTTTGAAGCGGCCAAGACACTCCAAATACCAACGTTCTACATGTGGAAGGATATTATACTACCACAGGTATTTCGAAGCATATTGCCTGCGATGGTGAGCGAGGTGATCGCACTATTAAAAGAAACAGCATTGATTGCTACGATAGGCGGTATGGATATTATGAGGCGAGCCCAGATTGTTTCTGCAGAGCAGTTCACGTATTTTATGCCGCTGTGTATTGCGGGAGCGTACTACTATAGTCTCGTCATCTTCATAGAGTATATAGGTAAGAGAATAGAAATGAGTTACAAGATTCGTTGAAAATGTTAAAGATATCTGGTATTTCTAAAAGCTTTGGAGCGGTTAAAGTCCTAAATAATCTGAGTCTGATCGTGCAAGAAGGGGACGTTTTAGGTCTTGCTGGACCTTCTGGGTGCGGCAAGTCTACTTTGTTACGTTGTATACAGGGACTGGAGCCGGTAGATGAAGGGTCGATCGAGTGTGATGTAGGCACGGCCTTTATGTTTCAAGATTTTCAGCTATTTCCACATATGAATGTACTGAAAAATCTCGTATACGCTCCTACACTCCATGATACAAAAAAAGCACATACCATAAGGGCAATGGAGATTCTCAAAAGTTTAGGTATGGCACATAAGGTGAACGCATATCCTTCCAGCCTTTCAGGCGGTCAAAAGCAAAGGGTTGCCCTGGCTAGAAGTTTGATGATGTCTCCAATGCTATTACTGTGTGACGAGCCGACTTCAGGTTTAGATGTTGCAACTACTTTGGATGTTGTCTCGTTGTTGGAATCTGTGCGTGTAGAAGGTATGACGATGGTGATAGCTTCTCATGATCTCGATTTTTTAGTGAAGATAGCAAACCGAATACTAGTCTTGAAGGAAGGGGAAATAGTAGCGGACACAAATCCTAAAACGATAGAATCACCTATTTGTTATCTCAAAAATTACTACTGATATAGAGTTTGCTTTAGCTTCCTGTGGACATCATAGACTCAATATCAGGAAGTTGCCTGCGTCTTCTATCGCGTTTCATTTTTTTAGGTTTGCTTCCTGAAAGTGCGTTGATTTTGACGTAGTCCTCAACAATTTGATTCAGTTTATCTATCTCCTTGTTAAACGAGTGGCCTGCGTTATTAATAAGCATATAATCTATGCTGGCTTCACGCTGCTTATCCAGTTTTTCGTATAATTCATACACTGCATCTTCAGGTACGACGGCGTCCTTTGTTCCCTGTATGATTAGGCCTCGAACAGGACACGGTGACAAAAAGTTGAAATCGTATGAATTGACAGGTGGAGCGATCGTGATGAATCCATCAAGCTCTGGTCTTCGCATTAGGAGTTGTAGTGCAATCCATGCTCCAAATGAGAAGCCTACTATCCAATGACTTGATGCTTGTGGATGTTGTGACTGCATCCAATCCAATGCTGCTGCAGCATCAATAAGCTCACCGAGACCACTGTCAAAAGTGCCATGCGATCTTCCTACGCCTCGAAAATTGAACCTCAAAACCGAGAAATTATTTTTTGCCAGCGTATGAAATATATTATATACAACTTTGTTATTCATTGTCCCCCCGTGCAAAGGGTGTGGGTGGAGAATTATAGCAACTGGCGCGGTTGTTTCGGAGCTTTGATAGTATTTGCCTTCTAATCTACCAGCCTGTCCAGTCAACATAACCTCTTTAATGACAGTCTTATTCATAACAATCAACCATAGTGTGTTATTAATGAGCGAGGACAAACTTACAAATCCTTCACATGGGATAAAGTATAGCTTATTACGAGTATTTATAAAACCAATTTTCACAACTATATTGAAAAGAGTCTGAATTGCATAAAGTATGCCTTGTTCGCATCACTATGAAAACTACTATGGCATCACTTGCTGTACACGAAATTTTGTGATAAAAATGCGTTCGGTATGTTAAATAAAAACAAAACCAAACCAATACAAAAATTGGTATTGCGATAAATGCTGAAAATTTCTTGTATAAAAAGACGTGCGGTAGTTTTCTATGGTTCTTACGGACTCTGGCTATCGGTTCAGCGAAGATCAGCGAAGAAGGATATTGTATGTCTAACAATCTGATATACTTTGACCACAATGCGACTTCTCCACTGTTGGGATGGATCAAAGAAGAGATGGATAGTGTTGCTATGTCACCACTCAACCCTTCTTCAGTACATTCCTTAGGTAAGAGTGCAAAAAATCTCTTATCGACTGCGAGAGAGAGCCTTTTAGACGCAGTACATGCTGTGAATGGGTATAATGCTATATTTACCTCGAGCGGTACAGAAGCAAACAATATAGCTTTAAAAGGTTTGAGTGTTGCAAAACGCATATGTACTCCTATTGAACATCTTTCTGTTTTAAATGTGGTAGGTGACGCTACAATACCATTGGGTGGTGATGGCATTGTTGATCTTGAAAAATTAGAGGCTTTGCTGGCAATGTTATCGGAGCGATCAGCTTCTGGTGTGTTACTGTCAGTTATACTAGCAAACAATGAAACTGGAGTGATACAACCTATCAGTGATGTTGCCATCATTGCACACAAGTACAATGCGATAGTGCATACAGATGCCTCCCAGGCTTTCGGGCGCTTGCCAATAGATATGGGGCAGTTAAATGTTGACCTATTAACTATCTCTGCGCATAAAGCTGGTGGCCCTGTAGGTGTTGGCGCATTGATTTTTAAAAAGGGTCTTCAATTATCTCCAATCATGGCTGGAGGCCAGCAAGAATATGGTATAAGGCCAGGTACGCAGAATGTATTCGCAATACATGGTTTAGGAGTGATGTGCAGAAATATTGATGATATAACCACTTCCTTTAGGAAACTTGAAGTTTTAAGAGATTGTATTGAGAGAAGGCTCCAAGAATTTACCAACCAAGTGATCGTCTTTGGGCAGAACTCCCCAAGGTTACCAAATACATCTTCCATAGGAATGCTTGGTGTATCGAATGAAACGCAGTTGATACATTTCGATCTTCATGATATAGCTATAAGCGCAGGTTCTGCATGCTCATCTGGAACGATTGGGGTACCATACGTGCAAGTTGCCATGGGTTATGATTTAAAAGAGGCAAGCACTGCTGTTCGAGTGAGTCTAGGACCAGCAAATACACAAGAAGAGGCCGAACGCTTTGTAGGCGTTTGGAAATCTTTGTTTGACAAAATTGACAGTGAATCAGGAAGGGTATAGCAACAGTATGAATAGCGCGATAAAAAACGAAAAGCTTCCGATATACATGGACTATCAGGCCACTACTCCTGTTGATCCAAGGGTTTTAGAAGCTATGCTGCCTTATTTTTGCGAGAAATTTGGAAATCCTCACTCTAGGAACCACAAGTTTGGATGGGACGCTGAAGAAGCTGTAGAGGTTGCAAGAAAAAAAATAGCAAATGTGATCAACGCAAATACGAAAGATATCATTTTTACCTCGGGAGCCACTGAATCAAACAATTTGGCGTTGAAGGGTGTAGCCCATTTTTATAGAACTAGTAAAAATCACATTATTACAGTACAAACTGAGCACAAGTGTATACTAGATACTTGCAAACATCTAGAACAAGAGGGATTCAAGGTAACTTATCTACCTGTTGAACAGAATGGCATCATCAATTTGAAGACTTTGGAAGATACCATTACCAGTGATACTGTTATTGTGTCTGTAATGGGTGTAAACAATGAGATTGGCGTGATTCAACCACTTGCCGAGATAGGTGAGCTTTGTAGAAAGAATGGAGTATTTTTTCATACTGATGCTGCGCAAGCTTTTGGGAAAGTTCCTATAGATGTTGTTGCAATGAAAATTGATTTGCTTAGCGTCTCAGGTCACAAGATATATGGTCCTAAGGGTATAGGGGCGCTTTATGTCAATCGTAATCCACGTGTTAGGTTAGAAGCTATCATTAACGGAGGTGGACAAGAGCGCGGAATGAGATCAGGAACGTTGCCTACGCCTTTGATAGTTGGTTTTGGTGTGGCCGCTGAGATATCGCAATCTGAGATGATCGAGGAGGATGCTAGACTACGTAGGCTTTCAAATAAATTCATCTCTGCTATGAAACAGATACCGGAAGTGTATTTAAATGGTGATGTGGAGCGCAGAATCCCTGGTAATATCAACTTGAGTTTTTCTTGTATTGAAGGGGAATCTATGATAGGTGCAATAGGTGAGCTCGCGGTTTCTTCAGGTTCTGCTTGTACATCATCGTCTCTGGAGCCTTCATATGTTCTAAGAGCATTGGGTATAGATGAGGAGCTTGCACATACTTCCATCAGATTTGGAATAGGTAGGTTTACAACAGAGGAAGAGATAGACTATGCAATCAACGTAATAAACCAAGCTGTGGGAAGACTGAGAGAACTGAGCCCTCTTTGGGAGATGTTACAAGACGGAGTGGACTTGAAGTCTATAAAATGGAAAGCACATTAACAATCTACTAAAAATGAAAAATCAAAAGAGGTAAATATGGTATACAGTCCTAAAATTATGGAACACTATGAAAATCCCAGGGGTGTCGGGAGCTTTGCTAAAGATGAGCCAAATGTTGGTACAGGTTTGGTAGGGGCTCCTTCCTGCGGTGATGTGATGAAACTCCAGATCAAAGTGAATCCTGAGACGCAGGTTATAGAGGACGCTAAAATCAAGACCTTTGGTTGTATTTCTGCCATAGCTTCCAGTTCATTGGCGGTTGAAAAGATGAAGGGCAAAACAATAGAAGAAGCATTGCAGATCAAAAACACTCAAATCGTAGAGGAACTGTCCCTGCCTCCCGTGAAGATTCACTGTTCTGTGTTGACTGAAGAAGCTATTAAAGCTGCGGTTGATAATTACAAGCAACAAAACAAAAACGTATAGGTTGTGTTATGACTTCAAAAAATGTGATTACCATCTCTGATGCTGCTGTTGCTCAAATTAAGCGTGTGCTGTCTGATCTTGAGAACAAAAGTGTGGGCATTAGAATAGGTGTAAAGTCTGGTGGATGCTCCGGTTTGTCGTACAAGTTTGAATATGCGCAAAGTGTTGAACCATCTGACGAAGTAGTGGAAGTGGGTGGAGTGTCAGTGTTTATAGAGCAGCAAGCATTGATTTATTTGATGGGCATGAAGTTGGATTACGTTGATCATAAAGTACGTTCTGGCTTTGTCTTTATTAACCCAAATGAAAAGGGTACTTGTGGTTGTGGCTCCTCTTTTTACGTGTAGATGCTTTGTGATTCAATGATGTTTATAAAATGGTTTGGTTACCCTCTGCTATGCTCCGCCTTGTGGTGTACTGGGGGTGTGTCGTGAAACGTAACGTGAGGTATGTGACAACTGTATGAATGGAGATGTTGATAGGCGGATAGACCATGGTGCAGTACTGAAAACAGTAGGATTAAGTGGCTTTAACGCCCTGTTAATCTACGCTGGTTACAGCTTAAACTACACGCTGTTTCAAAATATTCCTACTGTAGGGGAGATTGTAGCTGATGTTGGAATGAATACATTGATGACAACTCTAGTTGATGCTACCTGTGGAGGCGTTGTAGAGCACGCCAGAGACGACCAATTTGTGAAGACTCTATACAGAGACATGGGAAAGTCATTAGAAGTGGTTTGGCACGCAGCAAATGGAAACGGAATAGGTCATACAAATATAACTTATTCCATATGGCATAGTCCTGAATATATTTTAAAGGCAATTGGTAAGTACAGCGTCCATCATTTACCGCATCGCACAGCTCACAATATGTACTTTGGACTTGGTGTATTATCAAAGACGTTGGCAATAGTGGAAAAAGATAGGCAGCGTTATGAACCTGAGCAGGGATACGTAGAGTACGTGCTTAAGGAAGTCAATAACAGTACTTACGCCTTTGAGCCTTTCGTGGTATGGCTTTTGAGGGCTTCCACAATCACCATCCCAAAAGATATCACTGCATCTTTGATATCTACTCTGATTAGAGTATATGGGATGTCTGATACACTAGACAAATCAGTGGCATGTCTCACACTCGATGTGTTCTCAAAAATCACATCTGTTCCTTTATCCAAGCAGGGATTAAAAAAGGATCTGACTATGGTGCCTGTGGACTCTGGTCTCATTAAGTGCATGATGATAAAAGCTGCTGTGATAGGTGCCTATGCAGCCTATACCTTTGTTGACTCATTGATAATGAGGCCATGCTATATAGCGATAGCAAGACCAATAGGAGAGCATGTTGACTCTTTGGATGTGTCTCTAGCGACCAAGGTAGCAGGAAGTATTGTGTTACTGTTTGGGTATAACGCATATCTCAGTAGTTCAAGTATCATTAGTGCTGGCAATCTCTTGTTATTAACAGCTTCATCTTGTGCGGGAATAGGGCCACAGGCTTTAATTGCTACAACTCTTGTTGTGGGTTACGTTGGTATTATTGGAGCTATGACAATCTACTTGAGAAATGATACGAGTAGTCACGACATATTACAAAATGATGAACTGAACCCAGAACAAACGGTATTTTCAAAGAGTTTAAAGTGTGATATACTGTCACAGTTCTATGAAAACCAATCTGTAAGTACTGGAAAAATGAAGATATGTGCTGGTGATGTTATGAGTGACATAGCTCAATTATACTGTAAGCAAGTGAAGAATACTGAATACGATATGTGTTATCAAAGCGATAATGGTGATTGGTTACCCGTAGAGGTGACAAAATGTTGTTTTGGGATGGAGGGAAACTGATGGTAACAAGAAGTAAAAATACTGTATGTTGTTTTGTTTACATACTAGCTTTATCGATGATGTATACACCTGTTTTAAGAGCTGACGATGTAGGTTCTCTAGGCGCTATACCACATAATGAGCGTGATGCATCTGAATTTGTCGATGCAGAGCTGGCATCGAGGATGGGGCGACTGGAGCAGGCTGTTATCAGTATGCAAAAAAGAATGTACAATAGTAACGTTAATGGATCGGCTGGTGTTGATTATGATATGGTTGTGGAGATAGAGCACATACATACTCAACTGAAAGAGATTAGGGGCATCTTGGAGCGTATTGAATTTGAAAAGATGCAATTGAAAGCGCAGTTTGATAAATTTACAGCAGATGTTGAGTATAGGTTGTCAGAGATTACAAAGGTCAAGAGTCAAGAAAATACAAGTGATATACGGACCGGCTCTGATATATCTAGCACTGACACATCTAATACAAAGAAGCAAGAACAGATCGCACCGAGAACAGCTGAGGAAGATTACAAAGCAGCTGTGTCTTTGTATAAAGATAAAAAAGAGGCTCAAGCTGCTGTATCATTGGAGAATTTTGTCAACAAGCATGAAAAAAGCAAGCTGCTGATCGATGTGTACTTCTTGTTAGGTGAGATTTACACAAAGCAAGGTAAATATGAAAAAGCAGGTGCAAATTATGCAAAGGGATACAAGGCTCAACCCAAGTCTGCTAAGGCACCGGAACATTTATATAAGCTTGGCCAGTGTTTAGTGCATCTTAACAAGAAAGAGCAAGCCTGCATAACATTTGCAAAGTTGCTTGAGGAATTTCCTGCGATTTCTTCTGATTTTAAAAAGAAGTTAAACAAGGAAATAGGGGTGTTAAATTGTTCAAAGAAAAATTAGGGTACTCGCATGTTAATACAGACTCAATTGACGCCTAATCCAAATACTTTAAAGATATTGTTACCTCAACAAATTGTGAAGAGAGGGGTGTTTGCATTTAATAACACTCAAAAGGATCTGGAGAGTTTACCGGTGTTGATAAGAAATATTTTAAGTGTGGATGGTGTAGACTCTATTTTGATTACTGTTGAATTTATGACAGTCACCAAAATTGATACTTGGGATTGGAATGTAGTAAAACCCCTTGTGCTAAGTATTTTGATGGACTCTATATCTACTGGTACTTTGGCGATTGAAGCAAGTGTATTGGAACCTATCGCACATGAAGATACACAAGAGTGTGTAGATGATCATGTTGTAAAACAAATCAAAGAGCTTCTTGACACTAAGGTAAGGCCAGCTGTAGCTCAGGATGGTGGTGATATTACGTATAGGTCCTTTAAGGATGGTGTGCTATACGTGGAATTGAGGGGGGCATGCAGTGGCTGTCCTAGTTCTTCAGTCACCTTAAAGAGTGGTATAGAGAACATGATGAGATACTACATACCAGAAGTACTAAGTGTTGAGTCTGTATGAAGCAATACCAATGCACATTTTTAAATGATTCAAAACGGATTTTTCGGAATTGGGCTCTGCGCAGGTATTTCAATACGCTTACGCAGCCTCATCCTCAAATCCATTTGCCTGATTTAATCTGAAGTTTGGTATAACCTCGCGACGTATGAAGAAAGCAACTTTCTATATACAGGCATTGTTTTGTTCATAGGTTTCAGTAGGTGTGTTTCCAGAAAATACTCTGAAATCTCCAATCCAACTAAAATGTCGCTGATAGAAGCAGTCACGCTGTGGTCTATCAAAAATTGTGGTAATGGCATCAGTTTCTGGTGATATGGTGCACCTACTTCAAGGCTTATGGCGGAAGCGGATTTGGGTGATATATACTTTAGGTTTTCTGATGTGCCGGTGACTTTACACTTGGTCAGATCTAACCCAAATCCTGCAGATGCAAGAATATCAAAGATCTCTAACTTGACATAATCGCTGAGGTACTGGTCGATTGCTACATCGTCCATGTTGAGTTTGACCAGCAACTGTTCAAGGTTCCGATATAATGTGTTCTGTGGTTCTCTTTCAGATATCAACATATCGATCATTGCAAGTGCTGCAGATGCTATAGTCGTTTGTATTTTTTTATAGCATATCAATGCTGGAATGTTGAGGAGCTGCTCGCACTGAAAGAGTCCAAGGTGTTCTTGTAATCTGGCTTTCCACGTGATGCGGACTATGCTGGCTACATCTGGATACTCTGTGTTTTTCTTTCGTGTTTTATACAGCCCTGAAACTATACCATGGTTTTCAAGTAGCGCTTTAATTATAAAACTCGATTCTTGGAACCTTTTGATAGCAACTATAATACCCTTATCTTCTATGATCATAGTTGTGGAAGTGCCGTATCGTCAATTTGAAAGTTGTCTATGAGCCTTACTCCTTTAAATCTTACCGCTCCTAATCTTCTACCCCATTTGTTTTCTACATAATCCACTTCAAATCCGTGTTTGTGAAGTTGCTTTACAATCTCTTCATTTGGTATGTTGGATAGCAAAAGATGGGAGAACATAGAAGCAGTATTTTGGTCCTCTGGAGATAGTCTCTGATTTCTTGAGCTACATGCGAGGCCTGTAGGTTCTCTGACTGTTGGACAAAGCACTATGTTGATATCCAAAAAGAATGCCATGATCATGTTTTTGACAAGCAGGTACTGTTGATAATCTTTGGCTCCAAAATAGACATTGGAAGGTTGTACTAAAATGAGTAATTTCAAAACCACTGTGAGCATACCGGTAAAGTGACCTGGCCTCTTTTCCCCTTCGAGAGAGTTGCCGAGATCTGAATGCTCGGATATTCGATAAGTGTAGTTATCTGGATACACTGCATTATGTTCCAGTACCAGTACGTAATCCACTTTTTCTTTTTCGGCGATCGCAAGATCTTGTTCTAGTGTCTTTGGATAACTGAGTGCATCTGATGGATCATCGAATTGTGTGGAATTGACAAAGATACTTAATACGGTCACGGTGTTTTTTTTGACAGATCTCTTGATGAGACTTGTATGTCCTTTGTGTAAATTACCCATCGTTGGTATAAAGCCGATAGAGTAGCTTGGATAACTGCGTAGCTTCTGCCTTATAACATGCCACAGATCAGGAGAGTAAATAACGTGCATAATATGATACCATCTTATATGTTACTGCGTGTTTAGTACTTTCCACTTACCAATGTTTTGAGTCTCAGTTATTTCTGATCAACTTGTAATGATCATACATGGTAATATACTATCCAGTCTTTACTGATTGCAACTACCAATCGTCGGTTTATGAAAAGCATATGTATGGGAAGCGTCCGGATAGATACCGCTATTCACTTCTTTGCAAAACTCTTCTATTGCATTTTGAATCAGTTCGGCACCGTTGATATACTTTTTTAAAAACTTTGGTGCAAACTCTTGGTTCATACCAAGCATATCCTGCAGAACCAAAATTTGGCCAGACGTATCGGGGCCTGCACCAATCCCTATCGTTGGGATACTCAAAGAATCTGTGACATGCTTTGCTATTTCAGCAGGGATGCACTCAAGTACTATACTAAAACATCCGAGATTTTCTAACTCTTTTGCATTTTTTAAGAGTACTCCGGCTTCTTCATTTGTTCTACATTGCGCATGCGTACCACCTATGAGGTTAACATGCTGTGGCATCAAGCCTAGATGACCCATGACTGGTACACCAGACTGGACTAGATGCTTGATCAGAGTTTCGTTACCGTCTATACCCTCTAACTTGACTGCGTTTGCACCTGCTCGCATTAACTTTTCTACAGTGTATACAGCAGTATCAAGTGATTTCCTATGAGATAGAAATGGTATGTCGGCTACTATAAATTTTTGTCCTATACCACTTCTCACAGCTTTGGTATGCAGTGCTATCATTTCCACATCAGCATGTACTGTGTTTAAATGACCGTGCATAACCATTGCTACACTGTCACCAACTAGCACAGCATCTATGTCGCTATTTGCCAAGATTCTAGCAGTCCAATAATCATAGCAAGTCAACATTTTGATGGGACTGCGACCTTTTGTAAATACGGTGATGTTGTTGATACTCATTTTTGTTTTTGCAATTGTTCAAATGTTTCTATAAAGGCCATGTAGACTTTTGAATAAGGGTCGCTTGACAGTGCTTTGATGTTGTCTTCTATAGTGCTCTGGTCGTTCCGGACTAATGGTCCGGTCAGAGCAGCTTTGTGGTCTGTGATAAGGTTCTTACAGATAGCTTCGAGGTATGGGTATCCTACTTGTTCTGGAATTTGAAATCTATGAGATAATTCCATAAACAGTTTGGACCACAATAAGGTGGTGAAGTTACCGCTCATTACACAGAGTGCGTGGTAGAAGCCACGGTCTGCCTCATCTATATAGTAATGAGGGTTGATTAATCCAGGAAAGAGTTCGGTAAATGCCTTCTTACCTTTTTCCAAAATAAAGGGAATCCTTTGATACTCAAGGTAGGTATAAAATGTACTGCCGAATGTCATGAACGGGTGGACGCATAACGCTTTGTTTGTGATCAAACTACCAGAGCAATGGATTAATTGTTTGCTACGTAGTGCTGGCATGTTATCGATGAAGGTGACGATATCATCATCTTTAATGAGCAGAAGTATAACATCTGAATACTTCACTAATTCGTCTAGCTCCATTTTACTGGATTTGGCTCTGGACCAATTGCGGACAGATAGGTTGGAAAGAGTGAAGTAACGCAGCAGGTGATTGGCAAGCTTACCACCTCCTATAATACCATATACGGGCTGTCTATTCATAAATCATTCCTACCGACTTTTGTAAGCTGTTTGATTGTATAGTCTATACTCACATTTGTTTTGTAGATTCACTCTTATCTTTTTATACTTTGCTTTATGAAAAACCTTTTCTGCTTGTACTAACCGAAGTTATTGATACATTGGTCACTATACAGGGACTGTACAACAAATCCTTTTATTATGGCTACAAACAAACTACAAATTTTGCGATGCTTAGTATTAATAACCACCAGTGCTTTTATATACATTACATCTTGCTAAAAGCTAGAGATTTTTTAAGATCATGTTAGGGTCCCATACCAAAAGCATTTAAAATAATTGCAATGCAATTCTTGCTATATGTTTTTTAGCAAAAGTATGCGATAGTGTTGTTCTGCTTATAATTTGTTATGTATTTCGATGCTTTTTCATTTGTCAGATTTGCTCGTCAAGTATTACTCATTTCTTAACGTCTTTAAATACATCACATTCAGAAGCGGTGGTGCCATGGTGACTGCTCTTCTCCTCAGCTTTATATTTGGGGATAGAGTGATCAGATTGCTTACATCTATACAGGTGGGAGGGCAACCAATCAGGGCAGATGGACCAGCTTCACACCTTTCGAAAGCGGGAACTCCCACAATGGGTGGAATCTTAATTTTACTCACGATGATAATATCTGTGTTGTTATGGGTAGATCTAAGAAATCCATATGTGTGGATTGTAATGTTGATAACACTATCGTACGGGATGATAGGCTTTTGCGATGATTTTTCAAAGTTGAGATATCGCAATCACAAGGGTATCTCAGGAAGAACTAAGCTGTTCTGGGAGTTTGTGTTTGGGCTCCTGAGCGTCTCATTGATTGTGCACTATAGTGATCCATTACTATCTATGAAACTGACGGTCCCGTTTTTTAAGCATACTTTAATCAATCTCCATTATTTCTACCTTATATTTGGGTGTTTTGTGTTAGCGGGTACATCTAATGCTGTAAACTTAACTGATGGTTTAGATGGGCTGGCAATAGTACCTATCATGATAGTCGCGGCATGTTTTGGGTTGATCAGCTACCTAGTTGGTCATGCCAGCTTTGCGCATTATCTGCACATTGAATATGTGGCGCATTCTGGTGAATTAAGCATATTCTGTGCTGCTCTCATAGGCTCAGGACTAGGGTTTCTGTGGTATAATGCTCCGCCTGCTCAGGTGTTTATGGGTGATGTTGGCAGTCTCGCATTGGGTGGAACAATAGCAGCGATTAGCATTATTACAAAGCATGAAATAGTTCTTGCAATTACCGGTGGACTATTTGTAATAGAAGCGCTATCTGTTATGTTACAGGTATTCCATTACAAATTACTGGGTCGAAGAATTTTCAGAATGGCTCCAATTCACCATCACTTTGAAAAATTGGGATGGCCAGAGACGAAAGTTGTTATACGATTTTGGATTATAGCCATCATTTTTGCTTTATTAGGGCTTGCGACGTTGAAATTGAGGTAAGGCAGTGATTACAATATACAAATATCAGGATCAAAAGGTAGGGGTGCTGGGGCTTGGCAAGACTGGTTCGTCTATTGCTTTCTCTCTTTTATACGGCAATACAAAGGTCATGGCTTGGGATGACAACTTTAAGCGCATTACCAGTGGTTGTGACATCATTGATTTGTTCTGTAACTCTGCTATTACAACTGGGCAGCTTGTAGTGAATAACAATGACTATATAGAACGTATCAAAGATTTAAAAGCAATGGCGGTGAGTCCTGGTATTCCCCATACCCATCCTGTTTTTGCAAAGGCTGTTGAGGAAGGTGTGCCGATTGTTTCTGATATTGAATTGCTTCAAAGTACGTGTCCTAGAGCTGACTACATTGCTATTTCTGGTACCAATGGCAAGTCTACTACAACAGCCTTGATAGCGGAGATACTGAAAACCACTAAAAAGGAAGTGGAGATGGGTGGTAATATAGGTGTACCTGTTCTTGATCTTGCTCCGTTGGATGAAAGGGGTGTGTATGTACTGGAACTATCATCGTTTCAATTAGACCTGTTGTGCCAACATCGGTTTAATGTCGCAATACTTTTAAACATCACACCTGATCACGCAGATCGTTACAAGAATTTTAGTGAATACAAGGCAGCGAAAGCAAAGATTTTTGACAATCAGACATGCGATGATTTTGCAATTATTTCTATTGATTGTCAAAATACCAAGGAATTATACAATACAATTGTATCAAAAAATGTTCAAAAAGTGATACCTATATCAACTGCCATAAGAGTTGCAGGCGGTGTAAGTGTAATAGAAGGAACGTTGTACGATGACATAGACGAAATGAACGTCGAGTCTTTCAATCTAGGTCACTTGGTTGGTTTGCTTGGAAGACACAATGCAGAAAACATTGCTGCTGCTTACTCTGCATCTAAGCTAGCTGGATTGGCACCTTCAGTTATTGTAGACGCTATTAGGAAATTTCGAGGGTTACCGCATAGGATGGAGACTGTCAAAGCGGTAGGTGACTTGACATTTGTGAACGACAGCAAGGCAACGAATGCTGATTCTGCCAAACAGGCGCTTGACTATTGCAATGATATTTACTGGATAGCTGGAGGCCTTTGTAAGGATGGTGGAATAGAGCAGTTGAGTGTACTTTTTGGTAAACTGAAACATGTATTTTTGATAGGTGCTTCAGAAGAGCAGTTTGCACAAGTGCTGGATAAGTATGATGTGACCTACACCAAGGCTGGTAATATTCAAAATGCACTGGAGCTGATCAAGCGATCGTCTCCACAAAAAGGTACTGTCCTTTTATCTCCTGCCTGTTCCTCTCTTGATCAGTGGAAGAACTATGAAGAAAGAGGTGACGCTTTTAAGGAAATTGTGCATAGGCTATGGAGCCAGTGAGTATAAGCGACTGATCGTTCAACTGCTCATATGGCTGATGTTGTAGATCTCCTGTCTTATGGCGTGTACGGACTGCTGGGACGTTTTGGATGTGGTCAGAATCGTGTCATTGCAGAAGCTATATCTACATACTATGCTTTGTATATCATGTTGCAAGATTACTAGTGCTTCTTCTTTGATCTTATCGATTTTTGTCAACACTATTTGTACGCAGACGGTATGGTGGTTAAAAAACTCCAGCATGGCTATATCACTTCTTTTTAAACCATGTCTGGCGTCCACCAATAGAAACACTCGTTGAAGTTCTTGCCTGTGCTTGAAGTAACTTTCTACAAGAACGCTTAGTTTAGTTATCATCGATTGTGAGACGTTTGCATATCCATATCCTGGCAGGTCTGCTATATATAGGCATGGTGCAACAGTAAACAGGTTGATTTGTTGTGTTCTGCCTGGCGTCTTTGAGACTTTGGCTAAGTGTTGATTGTTAAATATCGTGTTGATGAGACTTGATTTACCAACATTTGACCTACCTATAAATGCAATTTCACAATGAGGGAAGTAATTGGGCAGGGCTTTGACATTGGATGCTCCAACAATAAAGTTACAAGGTTGTGAAAAGAAACGTGCAATCTTTGAGCTAGACACAATGATAAATGCTTAGTGAAGTTGAAAAATTTCTCATCTGCTTGCATTCCACAGAGTTTGAAAAAGATAGCAAAGGCCGACTAGAAGCGAAGTAAAAAACGGTTGCAGCACCAGAGCAGGCCTTGTACAGGCAAAAGATGGTGGAGGCAAACGGATTCGAACCGATGACCCCCTGCTTGCAAAGCAGGTGCTCTACCAACTGAGCTATGCCCCCATAATTTCGTACTACAGCTCTTGAATGGAGCGGGTGAAGGGATTCGAACCCTCGACCCCAACCTTGGCAAGGTCGTACTCTACCCCTGAGCTACACCCGCATGTACTTCAAAAGCTTTCTCTACTACAACGCCGCTTTTGAAATTCTGTCTGTCTTTACAAATCATTTATTAAAGTTGATAAGACAGAAGTGCACCAAAGACACGAGGCTATTGCAAGCAACACCAACGGGCTTTTGCACTATGCTGCAGTAATCAGATCATATCGATAAAAATCAGAATTGCAATCAGATTTTTTGCATCAATACTAGAAATTAATATGCCTTACCCCCTTTGCTTGGATTCATAATCTTTTACTTCTGTGTCACCCATAGTCGTCCCCAACACTATAGGCGATATGCTTGATGACAGAACATCCAAATCCTTCAACTCTCCAAATCCAATCGCATACAGTTTCTCAACTCGCACAGCAATCACCATTCATAGATGCTATGATTATTCATTGCAAAATAGCTGATATCACATTCTCAGGCAAACCAGTCACAGTACTGACCTCTGATATACTCATACCTTTCTTCAGCAACTTCACCGCTATCTCCATCTTGCCTTTCTCCGTCCCTATAGCAATACCTTCTTCTATACCCTCTGCCTTGCCTTTCTCTGTACCTAATGCAATGCCCTTTTCTATGCCCTCCTGTCTCGCTTCGTCTATGGTGTATTCCTGTCCGTCAAGCAATAACCTCGCCCTCACATATGCATCATATGATTCATCACTCCAGTTAAACCTCTCTAGCTCCTTATACGCTTCTAATATGTGCTCGTCCTTCGTACCTATTGGCGGCTCCTTCACTTCCTCAGATCTACTTAAAAAAAATAGCCACTCATCTTCTATGCCACTGAGCTCATCCTCTCCCTTCTTAAACTTCGGCAGTTCTATAAAGACGTACGACAATGCAAATAAGTGCCTTTCATTCGTCTTTTCTTCTCTTGTGGTGTGGTAACTGATGCAGCCTATGTTACCTCCAAACAGCTTCTTGTTCT
>NZ_SCFA01000087.1 GCF_004210275.1 Rickettsiales endosymbiont of Peranema trichophorum | reverse complement strand
AAACTACATGAGAGGAGGAATAATACCAATGCAAAAAATATTTAATTTTAATAAAAAATTTTCCCCGGACAGCAGTGCGTTTTCACGGGCATGACAAGGGAGAGAGGGGCATGGCAAAAGGGAGAGCGTAAGTGATAAAGAAGAGGCGGGCGTAACAACTCCTTGTGAGGCCTCCGTACCGGAGCATTTCCCACAAGTATGGCTGTACTGCTTATGCGCAAGTACGTCGTTGGTGTAGATAGATACTTTACAACAGACCTTAAAGCTCTGACGCTGCTGTGTCAAGCGTGGTCAGTATCTGTTCTCTAGCCTCCTCTTTCGTTAGACCCATAGTTACTCCGTACTCCTGAGACAACCTGTCTAAAGCTGATTCATATATCACAGTTTCACTGTATGATCTGTCAGCAACTCCAACGCTCTTGTATAAGTCTCTCAAGACCTCCGCTATCAGTTGCACATCACCCGAATTAATCTTGTTTTCGTATTCCTGGGCCCTTTTGCTCCACATTCCCTTGATGCCCCTTGGTTTACTACTCAATATATCCAGAACAACTTGAAATTCAGTAGTACTACGTACATGCCTTAAACCCGTCTTTATCGCCCTTGATTGAGGTACCCTTAGTATCATTTTGTCTTTTGCGAAAGAGATGACGTACATCTTCATTTCCGTTCCCGCTATAGTCTGTGTCTCTTCCGCCATGATTTTACCTACTCCATGCGACGGATATACAACAGGATCACCGACATGAAAAACTTTGCTAAAAGAAAGGGACATAGTACATATTTACCGATATTAGACTTCAATTTGTAGCAATATAACACACAATGAGGGTAAGATAAACATCTTATTGTTGTTATATTGAACGAGATATGGTATATTTTAACCTATTTGTAACAAAGCATCAAGCGTTTATCTTATAACTTCATCATAGTCTATCTGATGACGAAACCATGTGAGCTGTCTTTTTGCATAATTTCTAATCTTTTGTTGAGCTTGAGAAGTGGAGTCTGCCAGGGACATCTTGCCAGAGACATATTCCATCAACTCAAACAGACCAAGTACCTTTGGGTATTTTTCAAACGAGGCGAGCACATATTGTGCTTCCTCTAAAGCACCAATGTTTAACATTTCCACAAATCTCGCATCGCACCTCCTGTAAAGCTCATCCCTATCTTTCTGTATCAAAACAACGTAAAATTGATCACGGTTTAGCCACTTTTCATTCATCGTATGCCATTTGGAAAGGGGAATGCCTGTTTCATGATACACCGCTAAAGCCCGCAAAATCCTTTGTTCATCATTTACTTTTAGTTTTTGATATGACTCTTCATCGCAATCTTTTAAAAGTTCGTGCAGGCTTTTGTTGTATGCTGCTCGATCGCAATCAAGTGAGAGTCCAGCACATACAGAAGAAAGGTATGCCTTCGTACCTGCGGAAATCACAGGCGTATACACAAAGCCATAGACCAAAGCTTTAATGTATAAACCGCTACCACCGACGATTATTGGTACTTTACCCGAAGCCTGTACCTTAATAATGCTACTTTTTACAAGCTCCAACCACATACCAACAGAAAAGTATTCATCGCACTGTTTGATACCATACAGCATGTGTGAAACAAGCTGAGTATCTTGTACTGAAGGCTGGGCTGTCAGTATAGGGATATTCCGATACACCTGCATAGAATCCGCATTAATAATCACTCCATTGAGTTGCTGCGCAATTCCCATGGCGTATTGGGATTTTCCAGATGCAGTAGCACCTACAATCACCACAACCTTGTTGCTGAGTTGTTGCAAGCTAATCATATTTTACTGACAACAAGTATAAACCATGTGCAGGGGCTGTGATACCTGCTTTGGTTCTGTCCCTCATCAAAAGCAAGTTCTGCACATATGATGGTTCAAAATCCCCTAAACCTACTTTTACTAAAGTGCCAACCATGATTCTCACTTGATTGTGTAAAAATGAAGGTGCAACGACTTTGATAACGAGGATATGCTGTAGTAATGAGTCCCAAACAGCGTCTGTAGTCTGTATATCTACTGCTTTCACCATTCTGATAGCGTGATTTGCTTGACACTTAGCAGCTCTAAAGCTTGCAAAATCATGACGCCCTATAAAATAGGAAGCAGCACACTCCATCTTGCCAATGTCAAGAGGTTGAGGCACATACCATGCTTTATTCTCAAGCAGTGGAGATGGTGTCTTGCGATTCAAAATCTTGTAAAGATAAGCTCTCTCAGTAGCAGAGAATCTAGCATGAAATTTTTGATCAACCTCCACAACAGATAAGATGGCAATTTTATAGTGCCTCACATAGTGATTGAGTGCATTTTTAATGGTATGAACATCGTAGCTCTTCACAAGATCAAAATGAGCTACTTGACCAATCGCATGGACACCAGCATCAGTCCTACCTGCACCGTGTAGCACCACTTTCTCATGCGCAAATTTTTCTATTGCGTCCTCCAAAACACACTGTACAGAAAGTCCGTTTTGCTGTTTTTGCCAACCTACAAAAGGCTGACCATCATGCTCAATTGTCAATTTATAACGAGCCATGCCACACAATCATCAGCATATACATTTGCGCATACGTATTTTTACCATCTCTCAGCTGCTATGCTGACCACAAAATCCAAGCGCTATAAGGTATAGCTCAGATGAGTCCTTATAACTGGCTTTTGGCTTAAAAAATCTGGCGCATTTAAAGTGCTTTTTAGCAAGCAACAAAACGTCCTTATCCTCACCGCCCTTTAAAAGCTTTGCAATAAAATGTCGCCCCGGGTTTAAAGTGCTGATCGCAAACTCCAAAGCACTAAAAACAAATTGAACAATTCGTACATGATCTATAGCATTGTCACCACAAGAATTAAAAGCTACGTCGCTTAAAATTAAATCCAACTTCATAGGACATAGTTTGACAAATTGCTCATCTTGCATTAGCTCCAGAAAGTCGCCTTGTATCAGCGTCACACCTTCCATTGGTTGAATCTTTTGTAAATCAACCCCCACAAGGTTGACCGCATTTGATGCCTTTTCCTTCACAACCTGTAACCATCCTCCAGGAGCAGCACCTATATCCAATATATTTTCCGCACCTTTCAATATTTGAAACTTCTCTTCTATTTCAAGCAGTTTAAAGGAAGCACGAGAACGATACCCATTTTTTGCAGCCATGGTGACGTACACATCGTTCAAGTGCCTTTGCAACCACATGACGGAGGAAACAGTTCTACCCCTAGCAGTTTTAACCCTTTGTTTAATGTTTCTACAGTGCATTATATCCAGACCTAAGCTTTCCGCTTACCACAATTTCGATACTTTTGATTTTGTTGTACATTAGCACCAATGATCTTGTACTGTTTATTTTACTTTTGTATCACGACATCATCATACTCTTTTTTAACGCTTCTGTCATCTCGTATTGTTAGCAATACTTGTTGTACAGATTGTGTATGAAGGATCACAACATGAAACGTGGAGGACATGATAAATATAATTCTATAATCTTTTATCTGCATGTTATGCTTTACTTATACGCCATTTATCAGCATAATAAGCAATACAAGGAAGACTGATATCAAGCTTATATCATGCCGACAAATTTTGAGCCCATTTACAATATCACCCCTAGTATTGCAAATAACCTTATGAGAATTGAGGCTGCTAAAGAAAAGGTCTCATTATTGCCCGTTAATCCTAGGATTCTCGCCTCCTTACGTGAAACTGCAAGACTATACACGACCCACTATTCAACGATGATCGAAGGTAATCAGCTTAAGCCTGATGAGGTCAAAGAGGTCGTTCAGCTTCAAGGACATTTTCCAGGAAGAGAACGTGATGAGCATGAAGTAAAGGGTTATTATGCTGCGCTTGCTCAATTAGAACAATATTCTTCACAAAACCATCCTGTTACCGAAAAAGTCATTCAAGTCTTGCATGCCCTGGTAATGAGTGACGGAAGAACACGCATTAAACCAACACCTTACCGAGATGGACAAAACATTATCAAAGACAGCGGTACAGAAGCGATTGTTTATATGCCCCCAGAAGCCAAAGATGTACCTGGCCTCATGCGAAATCTAGTGTCATGGATCAAGGAAAATGAAGAGATACCCTGCCCCATTGTTGCTGGCATTGCTCATTACCAGTTTGCAACAATTCACCCATATTATGATGGTAATGGACGAACAAGTAGGCTACTGACTACCTTGATATTGCACCTCGGTGGGTATGATTTAAAGGGATTGTATTCTCTTGAAGAGTATTACGCTAAAAATTTACTTGGTTATTATCGCGCTATCAGTATCGGCCCTTCGCACAATTATTACTTTGGAAGGGCAAAAAGCGATATAACCCCTTGGGTGAAATATTTTACCGAAGGTATGACTTTCGCATTTGAAAAAGTTGTAGCCCAGATGATCCAAAGCTCTGAGAAAGGCGACAAAGATCATTCGCAAGTTTTACGCACGTTGGATCCAAAACAACGCAAAGCCTTGGAATTATTTAAAGAGTACGATGTCGTGACGGCTAAACAAATAGGTGATCTATTTGGCTTTCAACCTAGAACGAATACCTCGCTTTGTAAAAAGTGGGTCGAAGGTGGTTTTTTAGAAATTGTAGACGCCTCTAACAAAGCCAGAAAATATAAGTTGGTAGCGCAGTACGATGTTATTGTGAAGGAGGTACCATAACCCCCCCACATTCTACTCCAACATCCTCAATCCGTAAGGTCTTTCAAACCATTTATTGCCGGTAATTAGTACCAGTAAAGAAAATACGATTTAGTTTGTAGAGAGCATGATTTTATGGGTATACTTGTATTTATACATTCGTAAAACAGCCATATTATGGAAGCACAAAAACATAAGTTGGAGCTTGAAGAAGACGTGCGCAAAGAACAGGATATGTTGCTTCAAAAGCTGTCGTATATATCGTTACCCGAAGATATAGTAAACATCCAGAAAGCGTTTGATGTAGCTTACACAGCCCACAAAGGACAATACAGGGCATCTGGAGACCCCTACATTACCCATCCTATAGCTGTTGCAAGCATTTTAGCTGATTTAAAGCTGGATACCGCAACGATCATCACAGCTTTGTTACACGACACCATCGAAGATACCAACGTATCTTTTGAGGAGATTGAACAGCAGTTTGGTACAAAAATAGTTAAGCTTATAGATGGTGTTACAAAGCTTGATAAAATTGCTTACAGACCTCATCAGCTAGATCAGGCTGAAAATTTTCGAAAATTTTTGTTGGCTATCTCAGACGACATACGCGTATTACTGATCAAATTGGCCGACAGATTACACAATATGCGTACACTAGGCTCTATTGGTGATATTAATAAAAGAATGCGTATAGCCCATGAAACCATGGAAATTTATGCACCACTAGCAGAGAGATTAGGTATACACATATTTAAAAATGAACTACAGGATCTTGCTTTCGCTATCTTGTACCCAGAACTGCATTCATCGATTTTAAAGAGGCTATCCTTCTTAAAGGACGAAGAGACAAAGACAATAGAAACAGTGATAGATGAAATCACAAAGTTGTTACTGACAGAAGGAGATATTTCTATATCGATGCATGGTAGGTACAAGACCGTGTATTCAATTTGGAAAAAGATGGAGCGCAAAAATATTGCGTTTGAACAGTTAACCGATGTAATTGCCTTTAGGATATTGGTAGACAACCTAGAAGACTGCTATAGAGCCCTCGGTATTATACACGCCAAATACCGCGTAATCCCCGGTACTTTTAGTGACTATATTAGCACTCCCAAAAACAACGGATACAAATCTCTACACACAGTTGTAATGGGACCAAGGAAACACCTAATCGAGATACAGATTCGCACCTATGAGATGCATGAGGTTGCAGAACTTGGATGTGCAGCGCACTGGGCATATAAGCAGGATCACTCCATAGCATCATCAGAAAGCGATCAGTTCAAGTGGTTACAAGTGCTACTTGATATACTTAAAAACGCAACAAATTTGGAAGATTTTTTAGAAAACACAAAGCTTGAGATGTATTATGACCAGGTTTTTTGTTTTACTACACAAGGAGACCTTATAGCTCTTCCAAAAGGTTCCACTCCCATAGATCTCGCATTTGCCATGAGCTCAGAACTGGGCATTAGCTGCGCAGGAGCAAAGATCAACGGAAGAAAAGCACCATTAAGAGCTCAATTGGTCAATGGCGATCAAGTGGAGATACTATCAACAAATGTGCCAATAGTGTCATCAACATGGGAAAAGTTTGTAGTAACCGGCAAAGCGCGTACAGAAATTAAAAAGTTTTTGCAGGAACAGCGAAATACAGAGTATGTAAAATTGGGGCACGCAATGTTGACAATGACATTTGAGCAAGCTAACAAAGCGTTTTCAGAGGAAGCGTTGCAAAACTCACTACAACACTTTGAATGCGAAGATACCAAAGCTCTTTTGCTATCCGTCGGAGAAGGTAAAATTGGAAGAATCGACGTGTTAAATGTTGTACATAACCTTAACGTTCAGCCATCTCCAAGTTTATCTTCACCACCTTCGGTAAATGTTGGTACTACAAAAGTTACCAACAGCCCTACGAAGTCTGGACTACATATCAAAGGAGCAAGCACCGCAATTCATTTTGGAGAATGTTGCTACCCGATACCTAAAGATAGAATAATAGGCGTGGTACATGAGGGACATGGTATTACCGTACATCAAATTGACTGTCACACTTTGAAATATGAAAATATTAATTCAGATAATTTGTTGGATGTGTCGTGGGAAGATCAAGCTGGCTTCTACACTGCAAGGCTCAAAATAGTAATCACAAATAGCGCCGGAAGCCTAGCACTACTGACTCAAGCAATTTCTGCAGCCAATGTTAATATCACAAATTTACAGATAATTAGCCGCTCTTCAGACTTTTTTGACATGCTACTGGATGTAGATGTCAAAGATGTGGAGCAACTAGAGCTAATCAAAACGTACATTTTAAGATTGGAGTGCATACATACAGTGGAACGATATATTTCACGGCACGGACGTCCAGCAGAGGATTATGCATGATTTGCAGCTATTACATCGCCAGCAAGATATAACGAACCGCATATCAATATTCTGGACGGTACCGTGGTGTTATCTATGCAGTGCTGAATCGCGCTCGCTACAGAACTCATTTCAATCGCCTTAAAACCTAGCTCTAAAGCCCCTGCGACTATCTTTTCGGCTTTCTCGGCTAAAGGTTCCGATTGAACTTCAACACCTATGACAAGAGCTACTTTATCCTCAAAATGACGCAAAAAGGCTTTTATGTCCCTATTGCCAGTACGACCATTGATCAAAAATAACGGCCTATCCTGCCACTGGTCAGCCACTACAGATAGCATTTGTGCACCCGCCTCATTGTGAGCTCCATCTAACCATAGCTCCCATCCTTGAGGTAGCATTGAGTATAGTACGCCTCTTTTTATTTGTTCTAAACGAGCAGGCCATACCGCGTTGGTAATACCTTGTACGATATGCTCCATGGTGAACTCAAATTGATTCATCCCTTGAAGTGCTGCAATAGCAGTACTGACGTTGATGATTTGATGAGGTCCCACCAAAGATGGCAAAGGAAACGAATATGAATTGTTTTCGTTAGATTCCAAATCGATAAAGTTAAATCGATCTTTTAGAACTTCAAATTGCCAATGTTCACCAAAGGCAGAATAAGAAGCATGAAGCTGACGACATCTGGCCTTTAATACCTCCAGCGCCTCTTGAAATTGCCAGCTAATGATGCAGGGCACATTAGGCTTGATGATACCGGCTTTTTCTAATGCAATGCTTGTCAAGGTGTTGCCTAGGTATTCCATGTGGTCGTACGAAATCGGTGTGATAATTGTAAGAAGTGGCTTATCAACAACATTCGTCGCATCAAATATTCCACCCATACCGGTTTCAAGCAATAGTATGTCCCCTTTTACCTTATGAAAAGCCAAAAAAGCAGCAGCCGTAGTACCTTCAAAAAAGCTGACTTGTAGATCACCTGCTGCTTGGCGCGTCTCTTCTATTACCTCATATAAAAATCCATCATCTATTTCTTCTCCCGCCAGAGTGATTCTCTCGTTAAATCGAACTAGGTGAGGTGATGTATATCTGTGAACCTTATAACCTGCTGCTTCTAACACAGCTTTTAAGTACGCAAGCGTAGACCCCTTGCCGTTCGTTCCAGCTATATGTACCACGGGAGGAAGAGAATGATGAGGGTTACCCAGAGCGTCAAGCAGCTTATGCATGACATCCAAACGCATCTTTTCAAGCTTTTTAATGTAAGGTACAGGCCAGTGGGGTAGTTTCACCTAAAATTTATTGTATAGTCGCTATTATGAACATATAATAGTTTGCATGCGGATTATTGCAACAACAATCCATGCTTAATCGAGGTGTAAAGTGCACAAAGTCAAAGTAGGCAATTTTCAAATCAGCAACGACTTACCATTTGTATTGATAGCCGGGCCATGTCAAATGGAATCCGAAATACATGCACTGAAAACAGCCGAAACGCTCCAGAAAATAGCCAAAGAGCTTAACGTTCACTTTATCTATAAAACCTCGTTTGATAAGGCAAATAGAACATCTATATCTTCAAAGAGAGGTATAGGGTTAAAGAATGGACTTGAGATCTTTAGCAAGATTAAAGCTGAGATTGGGTGCCCTGTTTTGACAGATATTCATACAGCAGAACACTGCGATGTTGTTGCTGAGGTTGTTGACGTACTTCAAATACCAGCATTTCTTTGTAGACAAACAGATCTGTTGATCTCCGCTGGAAAAACAAAGAAAGCAATAAACGTAAAAAAAGGGCAGTTTCTTGCGCCTTGGGATATGAAGCATGTGGCCACTAAGATTGCTTCCACAGGCAACGAAAATATTATGCTTTGTGAACGTGGCGTGACATTTGGTTATAACAGGCTCATCAATGATATGCGGGCTCTTCCTATTATGGCAAGCACCGGATATCCAGTCGTGTTTGACGCGACTCACTCAGTACAAGAACCCAGCGCGATAGGTAATGAAAGCGGTGGTCAAAGAGAGTTCATTAAAATATTAGCAAGAGCTGCTATTGCAGTGGGTGTTGCTGCCATTTTTATTGAAACACATGAAGACCCAGATAATGCACCAAGCGATGGACCATGTATGCTGCCCCTTAATCAAATGAAGTCATTGTTGGAAGAATTAATCAAAATAGATACCATAATCAAACGATGACTAAGTACCGCGTTGTAGCAGAAAACAGAAGAGCGCATTACGACTTTTTTATAGAAGAAAAGCATGAAGCAGGTATTGTGCTCACCGGTACAGAAGTAAAATCATTACGAAAGGGTCAAGCAAGCATATTGGAATCCCACGTTGGTGTTGAAGGCTCAGAAATGTTTTTGTACGGAGCCCATATTCCCGAATACGACAAAGCTTATAGATTTAATCATTACTCAAGAAGAACCCGAAAGCTTCTACTCCACAAAAGAGAAATCAAAAAGCTTGCGGGACTTATTCAAAGAAAGGGTTATACAATTGTACCGTTGCAAATTTATTTTAACAACCGCAACAAGGCAAAAGTACTACTAGCACTTGCTAAGGGTAAGAAGCAACATGATAAACGCGAAACCATTAAGCAACGTGAGTGGACGAGACACAAAGCAAGAGTATTGAAAGAGGAAACATGTTAGTTAAAATTTCACCGTCAATTATTGCAGCAGATCTCTCAAATCTGCGTCAGGAAGTTATTGCACTGACCGACTCTGGAGCTGACTATATACATTTCGACGTGATGGATGGAGTGTTCGTTCCAAATATTACAATTGGAGCAGACACAATGCAGGCATGCAGAAAGTGGACGAACGTACCATTTGATGTACATCTGATGATCGCAAATCCCGCCAGGTATATTGAAAGTTTTGTGCAAGCAGGCGCCGATATCATTACCGTACACGTTGAGTCACATGACAACGTACACAACATCATTAAGTCGATCAAAAGCTATGGTAAAAAAGCAGGTGTTGCAATTAATCCTACAACACATGAATCCACCCTGGATTACTTATATGAGGAGGTGGATGTAGTGCTTGTGATGACAGTCAACCCAGGCTTCTGCGGACAAGAGTTTATTTCTAATCAACTGCAAAAAATTAGAAATATAGCTGCAAAGATCAAAGAGCGTCAGTTAAGCGTTCAAATACATGCCGACGGCGGTATTACTCCAAACACAGGAAGGCACTGCATATCACATGGGGCGAACACACTGGTAGCCGGAAGTTCCGTATTCAAAGACAGCAACTATGCGCAAAACATATCAGAACTCAAAACGGCGTAAAGGACATCGGAACGGATCGTAGAAAAGATTCGTCTTCGTGACCAAGTTTGAAGGTCCCCACACTTTCTGATATGGAAACATCACCTGGACAAAATCTAGCCGAGGATACACGACAGTGGGAGTACCACTATGTACTGATGATGAGGTTTACTAAACAGCGACACTAGACTTGGTAGCAGCTTGAGACATTTTCACTATGTTCTGAAAAGCAGCCTGGTCAGTAATAGCCATCTCAGATAACATCTTTCTGTTAAGAGTGATGCCGGCAAGTTTTACGCCGTTCATAAACTTAGAGTAAATCAACCCGTGCTCTCTCACAGCAGCATTGATTCTTTGTATCCATAACGCTCTAAAGTCACGTTTTCTGTTTCTACGATCACGGTAGGCATACTGCAAACCCTTTTCAACTTTTTCTATAGCAATACGAAAACAACTCTTTGCCCTACCCCTGTAGCCGCGGGCCATGTCAAGGACTTTTTTGTGCCTCGCTCTTGCAGTTACTCCACGTTTTACTCTTGCCATACTAAACTCCTAATCAATTTTTGTACTGTTTAAACTCCATAAGGCATGTATGCAATAGCTCTTCTTGCTTCAACAGCATTCAGAACAGCTGTACCCCTTTGATTTCTAAGCTGACGCTTGCTTCTTTTACGCATATTGTGCCTTTTATTGGCTTGAGAAGCAGAAACCTTACCGGTGCCAGTCATACCAAATCTTTTTTTAGCACTACTTTTTGTTTTCATCTTGGGCATATTTTATCTCCATATACAATCAAACCATACAAACAAAAAGAAGCCATAGCACGCTGTATTGTCAGTACGATTTTGTAGCTATTAGTTTGCATTGTAATCATATATACCAGAATTGCAAGCACTAAGAGATAGTATTTTGCACTTCTTTGAATTCTAAAAAATTTATGTCGTAAAAATGGTTGTAAAAAGTAATAACATTGCTAAAGTACAAACGTCAATGGAATTACGGCGGTGTAGCTCAGTTGGTTAGAGCAGAGGAATCATAATCCTTGTGTCGGGGGTTCGAATCCCTCCTCCGCTACCATGCTCAGTCAACACCAGGAGCGTACAATGAATACACATAATCACGATATCAGAAACTTCTACACCTCTCCGTTGCAAGACGCAGATCCAGAAATTTATTCCCTTATTCAAGCCGAACTTCAAAGACAACAGTCAGAAATAGAATTGATAGCCTCCGAAAATACAGTAAGCAAAGCAGTGCTGGAAGCACAAGGCTCAATTCTCACCAACAAATACGCAGAAGGCTATCCAGGAAAAAGATATTATGCCGGATGCCAAGTGGTCGATCAAATTGAAAATTTGGCCATAGATAGAGCAAAAAAGCTTTTCAATGTCAACTTCGCAAACGTCCAACCACATTCCGGTTGCCAAGCTAACCAAGCCGTGTTTTTTGCCCTTCTCAATCCCGGAGACACTATTTTGGGACTGTCGCTCAGTTCAGGAGGTCATCTTACTCATGGCGCCCAAGTCAGCATGTCAGGTAAGTGGTTTAATGCTATCTCTTATGACGTATCCGTAAATGATTACTTAATAGATTATGATTTGGTTGAAACTCTAGCCCTCAAACATAAACCATCCCTGATCATAGCAGGCTGTTCCTCATACCCAAGATTCATAGACTTCACAAAGTTCAAGGAGATATCACAAAAAATAGGAGCATATCTAATGGTCGATATGGCACACTTTGCTGGTCAAGTCGCCGCCGGCCTATACCCAAGTCCCGTGAACTGCGCCGACGTTATCACTACCACAACACATAAGACTTTACGCGGTACAAGGGGCGGTATGATTTTAACCAATGACGAAGTCATTGCAAAAAAGATTAATAGCGCTGTGTTCCCTGGTATACAAGGCGGCCCTCTATTACACTCGATAGCCGCCAAGGCAGTCGCGTTTAAAGAAGCTTTGAACCCTAGCTATAAAGTGTACATGCAAAATGTGATAGACAACGCAAAAACTTTGGCAGATATATTGATGAAGCGTAACTATGACGTATTAACATGTGGTACAGATTGCCATTTATTACTTATAGATCTCAGGAGACAAGGTCTCACAGGCAAATTAGCAGATCACAACTTAAATAAGGCAGGCATTGTCTGTAACAAAAATAGTATACCATTTGAACATGAAAAACCCTTTGTCACCTCCGGCATTAGATTGGGTACACCCGCAAGTACATCAAGAGGATTCGGTAAGGTGGAGTTTGAAAAGATAGGTAACATGATCGCAGACGTACTAGATCACTCATCAGAAAACAATGACCCCAAAATCAACGAAGTACACTCATTGATAGAAGATAAGGTCAAAAAAGAAGTGGCCGCTTTATGCCAACAATTCCCGATATACTAGCATATATTCAACACTCTTGTTATGGCCCACTTTGTATTTTCCAACCGCGCAGTAATAAGTGTGAGTGGTACCGATCAAATAAACTTCCTTCAAGGAATCATCTCTAACGATGTACACAAGTTGTCCCAATCTCTATATACCCTTATTCTCACATCAACAGGAAAGGTCTTTTGCGATGCCTTCATATTTAAGGATGATGACCAATTGCTCCTAGATGTCCCTAAGCCTTCCCTTACATCTCTTCTCAAAAAACTGATGCTGTATAAGCTTAATTCAAGTGTAATGGTCACAGACCTATCAAACCATTTTAGCGTCATTGGCAGCTTTGAAAGATCCAGCACGAAGGAGCTCCCAGATCCAAGAAGCTCTTACCTAGGCTATAGATCCTTCATGCAGTCATCGCAAGTAAGGCATGATTGTCATGACACCAAACGACAGTACGATCAAAAGAGACTAGACATGTCCATTCCAGATATGCCAGAAGACATAGAGCCAGAGCTTCACTTTCCACTTGAGCTAGGATTTGATAAGCTAAACGCAATTGATTACCATAAAGGATGTTATATAGGACAAGAAGTTGTCGCACGCACTACTCATCTTGGTCGCCCTAGAAAGGGGTTATATCAAGTCACATGCACCACAAACCAAGCAATGGCCAAACACTCCAATATCACCTACCAAGAGAAGATAATTGGAAAAACATTGGGTACTGCCTTTGGGCACAGCACAATGGCGATCCTCGACCACAAATGGGTAGCAGAAGCAGAAAGCTTAGTCACCATACAAATAGAGGGGGCTGAGTATCATGTGACCGACATCAAACAGCAGTCATAAAAGACAGAGACTGCATTAACCGTCAGTTAACCTATCCGTTGGATCCTTTATGTTCAGATATAGGCCGTTTGGCAAACCCTCAAGTCCACCAGGGACAGCCCTCAACAAGGTCAATTACCATCGATCCCGAGGATAATAAGATTCGTATCAACGAATTATGCAGCCTGACGACATTGTAATACAAGTGTTTGAAATATGCTACAAAAAATTTACTGTCTTTCTCTTCAAACAGCTTGATAACCTACTCAAGGTTTCCTGCTTGCCTAGTACAACAAGCACATCAAGTATTGGAGCTGATACAGACGTACCTAAAACTCCAGCCCTCAAAAACTTCATGATGCCAGCACTCTTGCAGTTCGTTTCGCTGCTAAAGGCATTGCAGGTCGCTGTCAGGACATCAGTAGACCAATCTTCTACCTGCTCCAATACCTTAAACAAGCGCCAAGCCATTTCATCATCAAACGCCTTTAAAATCCCATCCACATTTGCGTCAATTTCATGCTTTGGAGTAATATAAACCCTGCTCCCCTCTAATATGTCATTTAAAGTTTCCGCCCTCACTTTTAGCTGTGGCATCGCTTTTAAGAGCATGCTTTTGACGTAGCTCTCGTCTTTTCCATAAGATTGCGCCCAGGTCACTAGCGTTGGAGCCACAAGCTGAACAAGCGCAACGTCATCTAAATGTGACATATAATGAGCATTTAAATAATTTAACTTCTTGATGTCAAAGCGAGATGAGGATGCTCCTAAACCCTTCAGCGTAAATAATGAAGTAGCCTGGGACCTTGACAAGATCTCCTCATCACCGTGACTCCATCCAAGGCGCAGCAGATAGTTACAGAGCGCTTCCGGTAAGTATCCCATCTCTACATACGCCTCTATCCCCAAAGCACCATGCCGTTTTGAAAGCTTTTTACCATCATCACCGTGTATCAATGGTATATGTGCATATTCCGGTACTGGCCAATTCATAGCTTGAATGATTTGGTATTGTCTGAATGTGTTTGTGAAATGATCATCACCTCTGATGACGTGAGTGACCCCCATGTCAAAATCATCCACAACAACGGCCAGCATATATGTAGGGGTACCGTCAGCCCTTAACATTATCATGTCGTCAAGCTCTGCATTGCTCACTTCAACTGTACCTCTCACAACATCCTTAACGGTTGTGACTCCTTCCCTAGAAACTTTCAATCTCACTGTGGACTTGAGGCCTTTGTAGTTTTTGTCAGCGTTTTTGTCTCGCCATTCGCTCTCGAACCTCCTATTAGGATATAAGGCCCTAAACGCCTCAATCTCCTCCAAAGAGGCATAACAGTAGTAAGCGTTGCCTTTGGCCACTAACATCTCTGCTATCTCCCTATGCCTCCCTTCCCTCTCTGATTGATAGACGATTCCATCATTTGAAGAGGCAACCGGACATTTGTTCCAGTATAATTCGAGCCATTTCATACCTTCAATGATTGCATTTTTGGCAGCGCTAGTAGATCTGACCTTATCCGTATCCTCAATGCGCAAATAAAATAAGCCGTCCTCGTGCCTAGCAAATAACCAATTAAATAGTGCAGTTCGAGCGCCCCCTATATGTAGGAAACCAGTTGGAGAAGGTGCAAATCTAGTGATCACCTGTTTCTTATTCATACGGATCGCTCGTTAATTGTTGTCAGCACTGTTTGCAGATTGAATAGTTATCTTTGAAACTACCTTCTTGCTGCAACAGTCTACTGTTAAAACTTGCTGTACCCCCCTGTTCTTTTTTGTCAACAGCAGAAGGACGTTACCCTCTTTTACCATTTGCTTCACATCGCTTTCTACGTCAATCGCAAAATCTTCTTCACAATTTCGAACATATCTCTTGGAATATTTTGCTCCACTAGCTCCACTCACAAGTGTGTGGTATACGGTGTAGGATATGACGCCCATACCTGTCATCATAACGAGCCCCATACAATAAACAAATAGCTTTATATGTCTTACTTGTTTATTATTTTGGTTAGAATTCACACACACACCTCGTATTATCAAGACAATGCCAACACTTATCAATACATTGGAATTTCAAGTCCTTGAAGCAGATACTGGACAACGAGTAGATAAATTTTTGGCAGCACAACTTATAACGACGTCGCGCTCAAAGATTAAGGACTTAATAATACGAGAGCATGTATTTGTCAATGGTCAAGTGGTCACAGATCCAGCCTATAAAATTCGGCCAAACCAACGTATCGAAGTTGCGATTCCCAACCCAACCGACCACCACATTGCCGTGAGCGACACAGATCGTTTCGGTATAGAAATAGTATACCAGGATGAATATCTTTTGGTTGTCAACAAACCAGCAGGGCTTATCACTCATCCAGGCAATGGCGACAATAGAGAAAGCCTAGTTAGTATTTTACAAAATCAAGGGATGACACTAGCAAATACTGGAGATGATCAACGTCCAGGAATTGTGCACCGCCTTGATAAAGATACGTCAGGTCTATTGATTGTTGCCAAGACAAATCAAGCACATTCCATATTAGTTCAACAACTCTCTTTGCGCACAATTAAACGCACATATCAGGCAGCAATATATGGAGTGATGTGCCCAATTATCGGTACAATACGCACCAAGATGGCAAAAGAGAAAAGAAACAGAACTAAAATGGCTGTGACTAGGGATAGTGGTAAGGACTCTGTAACACATTACAAGACCCTAGAAATGTTTGGCTCCACAGGGGCTTCCTTGGTGGAATGCCAACTTGAGACCGGCAGAACTCATCAAATAAGAGTTCATTTCGCATATAAAGGCCACCAACTAATAGGCGATCAAACATACGGCCTTGGAATTAATCACAATCTGCGATCGCTGTCAGACAGTGCCATACTTGCTATTACTCAATTTCGACGGCAGGCTTTGCATGCAACTGCCCTAGAGTTTGAGCATCCAATTACTCTTGAGCCTGTAAGATGCGCCTCTAACCTGCCAGAAGATATTGAAAAATTGCTTGGCGAATTAAGGAAAATGTAGTATTTATTTCACTATATAGGTCTGATTAACTTAAAATTGGTGCCTTCTGACTCTCAAAACTAACCTAGGCGTCAGATAGTACCAAATTTCAGATTAAATCAGGCAAATAGATTTGAGGATGAGGCTACGTCAGCGTATTGAAATACGTGCGCAGAGGGGAGTTTCAGAAAATCCGTTTTGAATCATTTAAAAATGAGGATTGGTATAATAGTAGTATGTCCGCAAATTAATTGGAATGAAAAGAATTCGGGCAAAAGTTGTCTGTGAAGTTGTTGGAAAAGGCAAATGGATTCCCGGGAATCACAAAGGAGGGGACCGGGAATCACAAAGGAGAAGGGGAATGAGTTTCTTGAGGCTCAATGACTGATCGCAAGAGTACCTCAAACACATTCCTTTTAGCCTCTTTCGTGGCATTATCTTTTATAATGTCCACACAGCTTGGTTATGTGGCACATGCATTTGAGAAATTACGGACATCTGAGATAGAAGATGCTCCGTTATATGCTAGCCTTGTCATTGACTCTCAAACTGGCCAGATCTTGTACGCTAAAAATGCTAATGAAACCCGTTTTCCCGCGTCACTTACCAAGATGATGACATTGCTTTTAACATTTGAAGCAATAGATAAAGGAAAATTAAGAATGAATCAAATGCTAAAAGTGCCAGCCGTTGTTGCAGCTCAACCACCAAGCAAATTAGGCCTAAAAGTGGGAAAGCTGGTGTCCGTCAAAACACTGATCGAAGCAGCTATAGTCAAATCCGCAAACGATGCTGTACAACTATTGGGTATAGCTATTGGTGGTAGTGAAGCTAGCTTCAGACGGATTATGAATATCAAAGCAAGTCAGATTGGAATGAAGGACACACACTTTATGAACGCGCACGGTCTACATCATGAAAAGCAAGTAACTACCGCTATAGATATGGGCAAACTCGCGTTAATACTCATGAAAAAATACCCCAAGTATTATCACCTCTTTTCCAAACGAGAGTTTCACTACCAAGGCAAAAGAATAAAAGGACATAATTATGTTTTGAGGAAGTACAACGGAGCAGAAGGTTTGAAAACTGGCTATACATCCGCTTCCGGGTTTAACTTGGTCACAGTAGCAAAAAAACAGCATGGCAGATTGATAGGCATAGTACTAGGAGCAAACTCTCAAGAAATTAGAGATGCACACATGATAGAGCTTCTCGATCACGGCTTTGAAAAATTGAAAGCGATAAAAACTACAAAATTTTCACCAAAGGTTGTAGCGTCTCCAGACAAACTCAGGTACAACAGCATCTTTAATGTGTTAAATAACCCTAGGAAAAAGATATCGTGATTTATGAAGGATAATACTAAACACTTTTCATTCAAGCCATGTCTATGAAAAAAGCTGTAGTGTTGTTTAGCAGCGGCCTTGATTCATCCACAGTTTTAGCGATCGCAAACTCAGAGGGATATCAGCTACACTGCCTTACGTTCGATTACGGACAGAGGCATTCAGTAGAAATAGAGATAGCAAAGAAAGCAATTAGCAAGTTGAAGTTTAGTGTTCATCACAAAATTGCACGAATAGACTTGAGAGTATTTGGTGGCTCTGCGCTTACTGATGACATCGCGGTACCAAAAAACTGCATTGACGATGAGTTTCAAACAATTCCGGTAACATACGTCCCTGCTCGTAATATGATCTTTTTGTCATATGCAATAGGGTATGCCGAAACTGTTGGCGCTAGCGATGTGTTCATTGGAGTCAATCAAATCGATTACAGTCAATACCCTGATTGTAGAGCAGAGTTTGTAGAAGCATTTCAAACATGTGCTAATCTTGGTACAAAAGCAGGAAGCGATGGTGCAAAATTTATAATTCATGCACCGCTTCAATTTATGCACAAGCGCGACATCATAAAGTTAGGACTAAGCCTAGGCGTTGATTATTCAAATACGATCACTTGCTACGATCCTGTAGATGACATTTCTTGCGGTATCTGCCAAGCCTGCCATTTACGTCTGGAAGCCTTTAAGGCAGCAGGCATACCAGATCCGATCAGGTATGTCCAAGCATAGATGAATCGTTAAGTAGCATTGTGCTCCGTGCGCCTTGTCTATAGGAACTTTTTGATTGACATTTGCCCATTGCACGATATGATGCGCGCATCATCTTTACTTACTTTACATCGATCATGAATATACGCAAAATATCATATGCCATTGGTGCCTTTTTGTTGATACTGGGACTGTGTTCACTCATTAACAGTCGATATAAACTCATTCATAGGAAACAATATAAACGCTGCAAAACTGTACTCAACGAACAATATGAATTGGACACACAAGATTTAGCTGTACTAGAAAGACCAAGAGGTATGGTTATACGCGATGGAAACGGTAACAATATTTTGGTTGATTTCAATGATGGAGGGGTATCACGTATATTGCTCCAAAATAGGGAGTGGGAGAGACCCATAATGAATTTGCTAAACAAATTAGTAAAACCAGGAGATACCATAGTAACACTAGGTGGCCACATTGGGTTTCACGTAGTACAGATGAGTAAATTGACTGGGAAAAACGGTCACGTGTACTGCTTTGAGCCAAACCCATACACTTTAAGATTCCTAAAAAGCAACATTATCCTAAATGATTGCGATAATGTGAAGGTCTTTGACAGGGCAGCTTACTCTCAAGCCACAACGTTAAGGTTTGCAGCAAAGCGTTATGAGGGAGCTAATACAGGCGGCTCGTACGTAATTGAAGGACAGGACGATGTAACAAGCGAAGCGCAAGAGATTCAGGTCAAATCCGTAAAGTTAGATGATGTTTTGAATGATGTTCAAGCCATCAATTTGTTGCAAATGGACATTGAAGGCTCCGAACCAGAGGCTGTAAAAGGAGCAGTCAATTTGATCGCACGCTCACCAAACCTCACAGTAGTACAAGAGTGGTCAGTCGCAATGATGTCGAAGCACATGGATGTTAGAGATTACCTAGAATTCTGGAAAAGTCGTGGTTATCAAGTCGCTGAAATACAGGTAGATGGACCAAAATTATTGCAAGATCATGAACTCTTAGCTGATAATGCCCTCACTGACGTCGTTATCACTAAGGACTTAGAAGCACTGAAAAAGCTGTATCACTGACGCCTGAACTTTATTTATCTACCACCTCATTGAGAGTCAATTTACTGTTTGACTTTTTGGCGAGGGAGTAGTAGAAGATGTACTATTGTTTGAATTTTGATAAGTTAGCGTGTACAAATATGACCTTTGCTGTAATAGAAACTGGAAGTAAGCAGTACCATCTCAAGGTAGGCGATATAATAAGCATAGAGCGTATCGATGGAGATGTGGGAACGGTTGTTACTTTTGACAATGTATTGGCCATTGGTGATCGTGTTGGAGCACCCCTTTTAGACTCCGCTCATGTCAAAGCAGAGATCATATCTCATCAAAAGTCTAAAAAGGTGTTAGTCTTTAAGAAGAAGCGGAGACATAACTACCGTAGAAAGAATGGACACAGGCAATGTGTATCCGTTTTAAGAATTCAGGAGTTTATTTCATAGTTTCATAGGTACAGACATGGCAACGAAAAAAGGTGGTGGTAGTAGTAGAAACGGTCGCGATTCGCGTGGTAGACGGTTAGGCCTTAAAAAGTGTGGTGGTCAGAAGGTCATTCCGGGCAACATTATAGTCCGCCAAAGGGGTACCAAATATCACTGTGGTAAGAACGTTGGTATTGGAACCGACCATACTATTTATGCACTGTGTTCCGGTTATGTAACCTTTAGGCGTGGTGTAAAGAACAGAGTGTTTGTATCAGTGACGGATTCTTGCACAGACTCTTGTTCCACTTCCGTTGTTTGCAATTAAAAGCTAGTATTTTAAGTCCGTTCTTCATCATATAAATGGGTCTGTAGCTCAGGTGGTTAGAGTGCACGCCTGATAAGCGTGAGGTCGGAGGTTCAACTCCTCCCAGACCCACCAGTTAAGCAAGGTGTCATTTCAAATGCACTGCGTCATGTATTGCAGTAACCATATATTAATCTTTTAGTAGTATTATCGAGATATCTAACTAATAAATAAGGGGGAATATATGGGAGAAGGAGGCGAAACAACTCCAAAGGTCCGGGAGCCGGAGGATTACTATCCAAAGACATTATTGGATCAGGAGCGCAATGGTCATGTCCCCACGGTCCCGGTAAAAGGAGAAGAGCAGGAGCGTGACTACAGAGACCAGCTGCGTCTGGACAGAAAGAAAAAATGGGAGAACCAAACAGGTGCTGATCCTGAGGTAAGTAGTCTGGATCCAACAGAAGATACACCTGCAGTTGAACTACCTGTACCTAAACAAGAGGATATTGCAAAGGTATTAACAGAGGTCATATCTCAATCGATTAGACCTATTAAGAAAAATGGAAAAGTTAGCTTCCAGTTTGATAATGAGCTTTTTATATACCATTGGAACAATACATACAAAGACATGAGGGATAAAAAAGACGAATTAACACCAGACGAGAAAAACATCAAAGTTGCGATGGAAGCGTTAGAAAAGATGGGGGTGACAAACCATCAAGAAAATGAACTTTACAATCATAGGGAGGGTTATAGAGGGCAGCACACATATACAATAGGTGAACAATTTATATCAGATATTGAGAAAATTGGTCAGAGACAGGCAGGATACTTTAATAAATTGATGACAAAGTTATCAGGGAAGGAGAAGACGGACTTCAATACATGGAGTAAGGCCTTACCAGATAAGAAGGCAAAAGATATTCATGTAGTATCTGATACTAATGTAGTATCTGCAACTCAAAGTATTGAGAACATGATGAACTTGATGCGAGAAAAAGAAAGAGGATTCGACCATAGATATGGTGAAAGAACCAACAAATTTAAAGAATTTTTCAAAAAACTGCCAAGTTGGATGTATGAAATGCACCACACAGCGATAACAAATGTGGCAAAAACATGGAGGGACAAATTGCTAGAGACAAAGCCAAATCAAACACCACAAAGGTGATCAGGCACTAGAAAAATCCCATGTAGCAAAGTCAAGACTTTGTGACCACCTGTTCCAGACCTCAGTATAGAAATGAATGGGGAACATGGAAAGTGCAGATAGGTGTTTGTATAAACTTGTTGTGGTCAGTCATTCTTTCAAGCTCGCTATATTCCTGGTCTGCAGCGCTTTTGGCTCTGAAGAAGGGAAGACACTTCATGATATTTTCATGGTCAGCGTAATATTGTTGTAACGTCTGTGTGTTATAACACGCATATCGACAACACAAAACAGTACAAAATATGAAATATATAGATCTTTACAACCTTCGCAGCCTTATCGCTAAAAACATAGACATTGATACAGCTCTAGAACACATGTCTTTTGATGCGTATATTTTTGATGAGCTTATCTCGTCTGCTTTGCGCCATAACAACATCAAAGCTTTTGAGTTTCTTCTGAAACGCTACTCCAGCGACAATATTCAGAACATCAAACTACCAATGTCGTTGTTGTCTCTTGAACATTTAGATATCGCACTAAGATATGTAAATCCAAATTTGCTTCTTCAAATCTGCGTACGATCCAGAACTTCTGATGATATTTCTGTTGAACAGAAATATCATCTAGTGGATTTTTTAATATCAAATGGCGCAAATATTTCAACGCTCTCCAAATCATACGAAATCATCCCTACAGAAGCAGACTTTCTACTATCCAGAGGGATAGACCACAATGTTATGCTTCATGCTCTGTTGGAAGGTATGGTGATCATGAATTTTCATGATGGAAAGGTATTATATGCTCATGCAGATAACACAGTATACCAAGTTTTACTACAAAAGGTGCAGTATATATTTTCCATCAGCTCACAACCTGAAGAACTGATGCGACCACTGTTATCTTACCATAACAAAGGGTCATTAATGTCTGACGATGCTATTGCAACATCCATCACAAGGCAAAAAGAACTAATATCTATAGCGTTACAACATAAATGTGACTTAAATGCTGTATTTACAAAAATGTTTGATCACCCCTTCTTATTAAGGCAGATTCACCAGGACATAGCTATACTATTATTGGAAAACGGACTCTTACCAAATACACTGCTGAAATTTGCTTGTATGTATATACCTGACTATGTAAGTGCAAAACAATCAGCGCTAGTAAATCTAGCTTTGAGCAAAGGTGCAGATCCTAACTATGTCAATGAAGACGGCGAAACAGTTCTAGAAACAGCCTTGCAAGAGTCACATCTTGATATTGTTAAACAGCTGATTGCAGCAGGCGCTAAAACTAATGTACTGCTATCAACTTACATGTCTTTTTTAGGTGACCATCTCACAAACATATATGATATGATGGAAATCTGCAAATTGTTTCCAAATTCGTTTTCACAAGAGGCGATCACCACACATTTACGCGCAAATGGTGCGACCTATATGCAGATTAATATGATCTTTGATATATTCAATTTGGCTAAAGATGTTTCAGATATTACAAAAAATGTTGCGAGTCAATTTACAGAATCCGAGTTAATGATTCTGGACAAAAACAACACACTCAATACCGTAGAGTCTTTTGGAAATCTCGAGCATACTAACAAGTATGGCTTCACCCCTTTACATCTAGCACTGTTGTCCGGCAAGTTTGACCTAGCCATCGATATGATCAAGCATAACTTCAACGTTACTGCAACAACCCATAATGGCTTCTCTGTTCTTTTCCTGTACGCTTGTATTGCAGACGATGGCATCCCCAAGGACCATATCACTAAACTAGGAGAAGAGATTCTCTCACGAATCGACAATGTCGATATCATCTTGCCATCCGGCGAGAGTGTAGTGGACGGCCTCCTTCGAGCTAATAATGTCAAAGATGCAGTACTTGCACTATCACAAGATCCACTCTTTGTTCTGTTTAAACCAAATGCTTCTCTTGTATTATCTAACGATAAAGTGCATATAGGTGTCAGTCATGGAGAAGGATTTTGGTCAACGGGAGTCAATACAGCAGCTAGATTAATTACGCATCACCACTCAAATGTAGAATTTCATTTAGTGACAAAGAAAATGATAGAGGAAGGTGGAGACAGTTTCCTAGACCAGTTTAGCGCCTGGATTAATCCAGGTGGAGGCGATAGTTACCCATCCGGGATGCTAGAGTTTTCTAAGAGCGAATGGTCTCCAGACATAAGTATTGAACATATGTATCAGCTGATGCTTGAGAAAACATCTCAGCTATACATACCTTATCTTGGTATATGTGCAGGCGCTCAGCACTTTGTATTGCATCACAATGGTTACCTTCATCCACTCAAAGGTTATGCAGGTGGACAACATACTATTATTTATAAACCAGGTACGTTGGCGCACTACCAAGCTATGACAAAAACACAGCAACTCTATGCATTGAAAACCTGTGAATTTCCAGACATCAAGTTTCAAGGAGATACCGCCCATCACTTTGCAGCTGTTCCGGGAAAACTCGGCAATAACATTCAACTAGGCGCTATATCAGAGGATGGTATCTCAATGTCATATGCACATACCAATGGTATCGCATTTGCCACACAGTTTCATCCAGAGCATCACTATCAATCAGAGCACTACATAGTCAACAATCAAAAAGCTTGGTTGGATAATTTTGTAAGTTTGGCTCAAATGCACTACAACGCATCCAAGGGTCATGGAGTATATCCTCATGAATTTATGGCAGACGTCAAAGCTGTAATAGACAAGTGCATGATAGATCAAATATGCGTTGCTCCGGATACATTGGAAGCAGTTTTTGACTTGTAACGACCCAATTGCGAATCAGTTTGATACCAACCTAAGGAGTGGGTTTTGAACACTCCTTGTTTACCCGCTCTTTCAGTTTCTCAACAGCTCCTTGTCCAAATGGATTTACACCACTCATAAGTCCAAAAGTAATGGTTTCTAGAATCGTCAACATCATGAGCGCACCAAAAGATTTAGCGCCTAGGTTATCCAGTAGGAGTTGTCTTACAGGAATTTGCTGCTCGCTTAACGTGTCACACATAGATTGATATTGTATCGATAAAATCTTCCCAATATCAATCGCTTTAGCAGCACCCTCAAATTGAATATTTGGAATACCATCACACGTAATGTCTTTTGCATACAAAATGTTAAAGTACTTGTTAGATGGTCCGTCCAAATAAAGTTGCAGTTGGCTGTGTTGATCTTGCGGACCATTCCCAGCAATCGGTGTAATACCAAACCGGGACTTACCTAAACTTTCACCAACGATTTGATTTGACCATTCTAAATACCCTCGCAAGCTTTCTAGGTATGACATATTAATGCAGATATCGTGCCCAGTGTCGTAGGAACTTGATAGATAATAGGCACCTTGAAAAACCTTGCTCCCTATTTCGTGCTTCCAGAAATCTGCTAATATTTCTTCCCCTCCATTGCACAACTCCACAACGTCTATATTTGCAACCATTGCAGGCAATAATGAAATATTGCTAAATGTAGCGAACCTGCCACCGATTTGTACGTGCTCCAAAGTGACGCTCCCCATCTCATGTGCAATCTTTCTTAGTGCATTATCCCCAGGCAAGGTAATAAAATGAAAGCACTTTCCAATGTTTCGTATCCCTGCCCTCTTCAAGACCTCAATCCATGTCAGCAATAATGATGTTGTTTCTAAAGTCTCACCAGACTTGCTAATCACAAGAAACGCGGTTTTATTAAGATCTACCCGGTGCCGTATAGCATTCAATACCCATGGATCAAGCGTATCGATCGTCAAAATTGCGACATCAGAGGAATGAGGAATCCCTAGTACAGATTTGGCATTTAATATTGCTCCTCCCATCCCTATTATTATCAAATAATCATAGTGCCCCTTAATTTCGTCAGACAGTCGGCCTAGATTCTCTAGCTCACCATATATGCGCTGCAGCGATGAATCAAATAGCTGGTATTCCAAGTCGTATGCTTTTCGGTCCTTAATCGCTTGCAAGACCTTGGCAGCTTTTTCACAATGTCTTACAACATCTGCATTTTGATATGTTATTGTTAATGACATTGTCCGCTACAAATCACTCTTAATAAAGCAAAGGATCAAAAAGCCTCTTGTACTCTTCAACAGCGTAACGATCCGTCATCCCCGCGATATAATCCGTAATGACAAGTGCTCTTTCACCCTCCTCCGCGCCCTTCACCTTCTCATACCATAGCGTAGGCAAACAGTTTGGATTTTCCATAAACTCGTAAAACATGTCCTTGATCATTCTGGTTGTTTTCGATGCAATACGATTGACCTTGTAGTGCCTGTATACTCTGTTCATTAAAAATCCCTTTAAATCAATACAAAGGCGCTGTACCTCATCTGAAAACGACCCCACAGGTGCTTGTTGTAGTCGAATGTCATCAGCTGTTTTAATGTTATTAAAAGCGATTTTCCTTTCTGTTTCAAGAACCAAGTTTGAAATTAAATACTGCTGCAGCTTGTCTATACGCTCATTTTTTACCATATCGCTGCTTGTCTTTAAATGATGTAATTTGGAATCGTGCCACAAATCTTTCAACGCCGGTACTTCCTCCTCTAATTCTTTAAGGGCGAAGAAATCCGCCCTAATACCGTCGTCTATGTCATGGCAAAGATACGCGATGTCGTCAGCTAAAGAAGCAACTTGCGCTTCCAGTGAGGCAAATGTATGCAACTTGAGACTCAGCGCTGCATCAAGCGTCCTGTAAACCTCAGGCAAAGCAGTAATATCTTGCAAAGGACCATTATGCTTAGCTAATCCCTCTAACACTTCCCAGCTGCTATTTAGGCCATTAAAGTCCAAGTATCGTTTTTCAAGAAACGTCAAAACCTTTAGGGCCTGGGCATTGTGCTCAAAAGTTACACCAAACTCTTTAGTCACTTCCTGTAGGGCACCTTCACCAGAATGACCAAACGGTGGATGTCCTAAATCATGAGCGAGCGCTATACATTCGATCAAATCCTGATTGAGTTTAAGCTTTTTGCCGATGATCCTTGCAATATGAGTCACCTCCAACGTATGTGTCAGTCTCGTCCTATAGTGATCCCCTAGGTAGTTGATAAAAACCTGAGTTTTATACTCCAAACGCCGAAATGCCAGTGCATGCACTATACGCTCACGATCAAGTTGGTAAACGGAGTAGTAGCTGTTAGATGTCTCCACAAACATCCTTCCTAGACTTTTTGCTTCATTTGATGCATATGTGGCTAGTGCCATTTCTATAAACTTGTTATTAAATTACTGGCCCACATTATCCCACTCCTTCCCAAAAAGCACTATATTTTTTAGTTCAAATGGTGTAAAGTGACATTAATTACATCAACTTGTTACAGTCTATAATGGACATCTTTGTTTCCTCGTATGAAAGCAAATTAGACGATAAAGGCAGATTGTCTATTCCAATGACGTTCAGAACCCTTATTGAGAATAGTGCAATACCCGTCGTATATGCATATCAGTCCTTCATTCACGAGGCTATTGAAGTATGTACAGGAGCTCGACTACTAGAGCTGCAGGGGTACATAGAGAATCTTGATATATTTTCTTCAAAACGAGACGCGTTGGAAACAGCTATTTTAGGAGGATGTGAAAAGCTAACCATAGATAGCAAGGGACGAGTCACACTATCTGACAAACTCTTAAAATACGCCACTATCAAGAAAGATGCTACATTCGTAGGAAAGGGACGCACTTTTGAAATTTGGTCTTCTGAGTCCTTTGCAAAGCATTATCAGGAATCCAGAACTTATGCAATGGAAGAAAGGATAGTGCTTAAGCCATACGCTTTGAAAAGTGAGAACGCGAGTTAAAAGAGGCACTGTAACATGGAAAGCCACATACCAGTCTTACTACAAGAAATGCTGCAATATTTAAGTCCAAAAGATGGTATGACCTATATCGATGCTACTTTTGGTGCTGGTGGCTATTCCAAAGCTATATTAAATCATGCAAACTGCTTTGTATATGCGCTTGATAGGGACAGTGACGTAAAAATATACGCTGAACCCTTAATACTTAAATATTCTAGTCGTTTTAAATTTGTACACGGTGAATTTGGCGAGTTAAATCAAGCGATACCGAATATCCCAGACAATAATCTAGATGGTATAGTGTTTGACGTTGGTGTTTCAAGCATGCAGCTCAGTACAGGTCATAGGGGATTTTCATTTACTCATGAAGGCAAACTAGACATGAGAATGAACACAGACAATCAGCTTACTGCATATGACGTGGTAAATCGATATACTGAACAGGAGTTATCTCATATCATTTTCACATACGGAGGTGAAAGAAAGAGTCGTAAGATTGCAAACTATATTGTTAACGCGCGTCAATCCTCTCCTATAGAAACGACCAAAGCACTGTCTGACATTATTGTGCAATCTGTGGGACGTTACCATGACTCTATTCACCCTGCAACACGCACGTTTCAAGCGATTAGAATTATCGTCAACGATGAAATGGGACAACTTACAAGAGGCATCGATCTAGCATTAAATCTTGTAAGGGTCGGTGGTAAGGTAGTTGTCGTTACATTTCACTCATTGGAAGATGGAATAGTCAAGGACATATTTGTAAAAGCATGTGGTAAACGTGTCCATGAAAATAAGTATCGCCAGTTCCAGGAGCCAGAAGATGTAGGCAACAAGAAGTTTGCACTAGTAGTCAAAGGAGTGGTGCATCCAACGCAAAACGAAGTTAAGGCCAACCCTAGAGCTAGGTCGGCTAAACTAAGAGCAATACAAAGGGTGTCCTGATGCAAGAGCGAAGAAAAAGACAGCCAGTGTTTTCCCTTACACCTTATAGAGTATCTATTTTACTTCTACTATTGGTTGCATCATGCCTACTCTTTACCGCTAAGCACAGAGTACAATTACTGCAAAAAGAGTTAGAACGCGTTGAAGCAGAGATATTTCAAGCGCATGAAGACATACACATTTTAAAAGCTGAGTGGTCTTATTTGACACAGCCCAAAAATCTTATGGAAAATACACCGAACTCTGTACTTAAGGAGCTGAAATTGCTTGTGGTAGAGCCGTCTAATATCATCAACGCCGATTTGAATGATATTGAAATGATCAGCCAACAAATAGATGCAGTGGAGGAGCAAAACAAAAATACTAAGCCAAGAAGAGATGAAACTAACAACCAAACAACATGATCTCCGCATTTTGGAGAAGACGAGAACAAGAAATTTAGAATACGCAGTTGCCGTATTTCGCGGTCGATTGTTTGTTATGACAATCGGAATATCTGCGATATTTTTGTTATTGGTGGTAAGAATATTTCATCTGTCATTGTTGTCTAGAGATGATGTCAAACTTCACAACAAAGAGAGTACAGAAGATTTCAGAGTTTTAAGGGCCGACATAATAGATGCACATGGTGAGATTCTTGCCACGAACATCACTACAGCATCCTTGTACGCTAATCCAAGAGAGTTGCTGGACGTATACCAAGCTGCAAAACAGTTGTCGCAAATTTTTCCTATGATGAAGGAAAATAGCATATTATCCAAACTTAGAGTCAACAAAAATTTCTCGTGGATAAAAAGGCACCTTACTCCTCAAGAACAACAGAAAGTGCATGATCTTGGTATACCTGGACTTTACTTTATCAACGATGAAAAACGTGTTTACCCTCACACCAATCTTTTTTCTCACGTACTTGGGTTTACCGGTATTGATGGAGGTGGTTTATCAGGAGTTGAGCTGTATTTTGACAAAAGACTAGCAGGTTCACCACAAGAACCGCTCCAATTGTCTTTGGACAGCAGAGTACAAAGTATAGTGCACGAAGAGTTGGAAGAGGCAATACAAGCAAATGAAGCAATTGGAGGAGCTGGTCTTGTCATGCACGCTAAAAGCGGTGAAATTTTATCGATGGTAAGTTTGCCGGACTTTAACCCACACAACGTAGATGAAGCAAGTGAAGAGGAGAGATTTAACAAAATTAGCCTTGGTACCTATGAAATCGGCTCAGTTCTCAAGCTTGCTACCACCGCTTCTGCATTGGATATAGGCTGTGTGACTGTTAATGACGGCTTTAACGTATCGGCACCTCTACAGGTAGCAAAATTTAAGATACACGATTACAAAGGAAAAGGAGGGGAGCTATCTGTTCCAGAGATTTTAATGTACTCCTCTAACATAGGTACTGGTCAAATTGCTACCTTGATAGGGGTAAAAAAACAGCGAGAATATTTAAAACGGTTTGGTTTACTTGATAAACTCTCAATAGAGCTGCCGGAAGTGGGATCTCCACAGTATCCATCTTTGAAACGCTGGAATGAGGTTAGCCTGGTGACTATCAGTTACGGGCATGGTATAGCCTTTACTCCACTGCATATGGCCCAGGCTTTTGCCTCAATCATCAATGAAGGTATACTTGTCAAGCCTACTTTACTTAAAAGTAAGGCAGAAGCATCTCCAGCTACCGATCGAACCTCACGACTCATAGATCCCAATACTTCACTATTAATGCGCAAATTATTGCGCCTTGTTGTGACAAGTGGATCTGGAAGAAGCGCTGAGGTTAAAGGATATTTCGTCGGTGGCAAATCTGGTACCGCAGAAAAAATCATTGGTAATAAGTATAGTAAAAATGCGAACCTATCTTCATTCGTTGCTGCCTACCCAATATATGACCCACAGTACTTGGTGTTCATAATGATAGACGAAGCTAAACGAAATGAATACAACGGTGGTCAGCTTTCTGGTGGTGCGATTGCATCCCCTGTTGTCGGAAAGATTGTCAAACGTATCTCGTCAGTACTTAACATGACTCCCAATATGAACGACAGACGAGTACATGAACAACTTTTCCTAAAATATAAACCACGCTATAAGTGGACTAAAGTTGAGTCACAATAGGATTGCCATGTCCGCTACAAGCCCCAGCTAGCTCTTCAATATGCAAAGTTTGTTGCCCCCCCGTTTCCATGCGACGTAGTATAGCCATGTTTGATTCAAGCTCTGCTTTATCAGCAATCACAACAAACGGTATACTTTTTTTAGCAGCATATTTCATTTGTGCACCTAAGCTGTTGTTGGAGAGATATAGCTCAGTGTTAATGCCAGCAGCCCGTAAACACTCGGTAATCCTGATATAATCGTTTAAGAGTTGGCGATTTTGGACCGTTACTAGCACCACAGCAGTCGTTTGAGTATTTGAGGTAATTGCACCCTTGTTAATCAGCTCCAGCACTAATCTTGAGAGACCAATCGATACTCCAACACCAGGGCAAGTTTTATTTCCAAATGTACTGACAAGATTTGCATACCTACCTCCACCACAAATACTACCCAACTCTAAGTGATCTAAGGATATAGTTTCATAGATTGTGCCGGTATAGTAATTTAGTCCACGCGCTATACTTGGTGTTATACATATAACATTCTGAGGTAAACCAAAACTGTAGGCTGTATCTAAGACTTCTTGAAGTTCCTCCAATCCCTTTTTTAAGACTTCATCATGCGCAAACTGCTTGAAATAACTTATGCACTCCTTGTTACTTCTTGCCTCCAGTATCATCCCTCTCAGCTGCTCAATTTGTTCTTTAGATAATCCCCGAATTAGTAGCTCATCAACGAATGTTGCATATGGTATCTTCTTTATCTTGTCTATGATACGAGTAACATATGCACGAGTTTGTTGCGGTACACCTACAACATTCATTATCCCTAGTAACAAATTGCAGTTGTTGATATTGATCACAAAGTTTTTTAAGCCAATTGCCTTCAAGGCATCATACGCAACTTTCAGTATCTCTGCATCATACGCAAGGTCTAAGACTTCATGGCCAATAATGTCTATATCGCATTGATAGAACTGTCTATACCGCCCTGTCTGGGGACGTTCTCCACGCCATACAGGGGCGATTTGATACCTGCGATATGGAAACGTTAGATGCCCAAAGTTTTGCCCTATATACCTTGACAATGGTACAGTTAAATCAAAACGTAAAGCAAGCTCCTTTTTAGACTTCCCTTCCTTGTCCGCAAGCCTGTATAGCCCGTATATTTCATGATCCCCCCCTTTTGATAACAAGGTATCCACCCTCTCCACAGCGGAAGTCTCAAGCGGTGTAAAACCATATGATTCAAATACAGCTTTTGTAATATTAACGACTTTATCAAACGCAATTTGCTCGTTAGGCAGCAGCTCAGGAAAGCCGGAGATATTGTTGATCATACGGTGTACTACAGACACTAGTCGATTAAAAACTGGCCTGCTTATATCATACCATAACCTAAGAGTCCACTTTTTACCGATACATCATTAGCCTCTAGAAAGCCCTGCATGATTCGCCTCAGGACCTGTAGGCATTGGTGTAGGTTGTGGATGTATCTTTCCTATGTCGTGAGCCACACGTTCTATGCCTTCAACGATATTTGTGTGTTCTAGACTTTTTTGAATATTAGGTAATACTCCAAAACGTTCTGTCAAAAAACCGAGCCCTTGTGGAATCATTTTTAAGCTTTCCTCACGGCTTACTTCCATTGCTTGTACGTCATGCTCATGCTTCAAACCAAGACGTATCGTAAGCTGTGTAAATGGAGACCTCATAATATCTGATATTACTTCACGTACTGTAGTATTTGCTCGAATATGGTCATATATCTCCTCGGGCTTCAGTAGGCTTGTAGCGGCGCGGACCACTCCTGCTTCGAGAGGGGTGCGTTCACTTTCCTTTTTCATAATGATGTCTTTAAAGCCCTCATTGTATGCCGCATTATGGTGATCAAGTAAGCTGTGATCTGAAAGCGTTATCAAATCGGCCAAAGCATGGTTTAATTTCAGAAACCCTTCATTGTGTTCAATCAGAGTCTCACGCTCCAATTTTTCATTCTTTTCTTTTGTTCCAAGGACTTCAGAGATGTTCTGTGAAAGTCTGTCCATTCTGTTGGGTTGGCGCTCTTGTAACTCCTTATTCCCTCTAAAATTGCTCCGAAAACCCTTATTTAAGTACTCCTCCTGCAACTCCGGAGCGCTTAATTTCTCTGCTATCTCTGCAATCATACGCTCGTTTTCTTGACGAAATATCTCAAAGTGCTTAAAAAAACTTTCAAGTTGTGTATTTGATATCATACTTGATGCCTAATAGATGTACAATTTATACTATAATACATCACCTTTGTTAATAATGTCTTAACCATTGAAAAACAATACATTGTTTTGAGACCAGATCGGGTGCGTTGGCTACCTCACAACAAGAGAAGAAAAAAGATGGGTTGGTTGCCGATTTATTAGCACTTCAAAATCAATGTACAGCACTGCATATCATTATACTCTGACCCGGGTTTTCAACAGTTTTTCCTCCAGCTTTGGCATTCTTACCCCCCACCATAGCTGTAAGTAGTGAGCTCCAAACATCCCTACCGCGCTGCCTATGATTCCCGTCCCGACACTTATGGTAGCAAGCCCCCCAACCATGTATCCTCCAGCACACGTACCCACTATGCCCATAATACATGACATTACAAACGTCACTCCGTTCGTCCTAAAACCTAAGAACCCCGCAGTGATTTGTACAAATGTCAATGGATTCCAAAAATTCCTCACAAACCACGATAGCTCAACTATCCCAACCGCATGAAACGCTAATACTATCGACATCCCTCCTATCAACATCGTCGATAACCTTGCTATCAATAACTCTTGTCTGTCCGTTAAACTCGGTATCCATCTCTTCGCTATATCATGCGCGCAAACCACAGATACCGTATTTAACCACGAATCCGCTGTAGACATCATCACCGCTATCATCCCAGCTATCATCAAACCCTTCAATCCAGTACATAAATATTTATCTACAAATGTCATAAATATAAATCTTGGATCAAGACCAGGCGATTGCGCTTGTACAATAAAACCAATCAGGCATATCATCAGTAGCAATGGCAAGTGCAAAAACATTATGATCTTCATCGCCCTTGTCAGCTGCTTCGTATTATTCGACATTAAAAACCTTTGTATAAAGGAGCCTCCATTAAACGGCAGCAAAAATATCGATAAGCTTAGAAAAAACCACAACCTTTCACCTTCTAAGTTTAATGTCACGTGGGACTCTGGAAGCTTTTGATATAAACCGCCTAGGCCCCCTACATCATGTAGGGCAAACAGACAAGCAGAGGGTATTGCCACGTAAAACACCACAAACTGTACAACATCCGTTAGTGCAACTGCCCTAATCCCTCCAAACGCTGAATAAATCGTCAAAACAGCCACTCCTATCACAATACTAGCCAACTTCCCTATACCCAGGAAGTAAGTAAACATGTGCCCCATCGCAAGTGCTTGTGCCGCTATGATCCCTACCGATAAGAATATGGAGGCTACCGCAACAATCCATCTACCAGCACTCCCGTACAGTTCATACATCACATCGCTAATCGTTAGGCAGCCTTGAAACTGTTCAACATTCGTAAAGATCTTGGCCATCAACAGCCACACCAAAACACCTGCCACCCTTCCAATAGCAAACAACATGCCAAGAGAGTAAACCTTCTCCACCGTACCAATTGTGGAAGTTGAACTCAAATACGTAGCAAATATTGTACAAACCAATACTACCGTTGATACAGAACCATTGCCAAGTGTGTATTCCTTGATTGTCTTAATCTCACTGGCCTTCCAAAATGCTACTACCAAACAGCCAACCAAGTACGCTACTATTATTCCTACATCAAGTGCCGCCAAGTTCCCTAGCATGTCGTGTACTTAAGGCTTCCCTCCTCCCTTTCTTTCAATAGCTTCTCGTCGATCTTCGGCATTTTTACCCCACACCATAGCTGTAGGTAGTGGGCTCCAAAGAAGCCTATTCCACTGCCCACTATGCCCAGGGCAATGCTAACGGTCGCAAATTTACCATCTATGTATCTTCCGACGCATGCAAACGTAATCGCAGTACAGCAGGAGACTATAAACGAGTTAGGATGCGTCCTAAACGACAAAAAACCCGCCACTATCGGAATCAAAGTAATCGGATCCCAAAAACTATATATTAGCCAATATAGTTCCAAGATTCCTTCAGCATTACCGGCTATTACCACAGCCATCAGTCCTATCACCAATGCTGAAAGACGAGCCAACAACAGCTCCCGTTTGTCGCTCATACCTGGATATAACCTCTTGCCAACATCGTGAGCACAGAGAATGGATGCAGTGTTTAAAAATGAATCTGCCGTAGACATCATTACAGCTATCATTCCAGCTATCATCAAACCCTTAATTCCGGTACACAGGTATTTGTCCATAAACACCATAAACGCCATATTCGACTGAACCTCTGGCATTTGTACGCGGATTATAAATCCTATCATGCAAATCGTCAGCAACAATGGTAAGTGCAAAAACCCTATGATGTGCAGTGCTTTGGACAATTGCCGTGTGTTGTTGGACATTAAAAACCTTTGAACAAAGGAGCCTCCATTGAACGGCAGCAAAAACACCGACATACTTAAAAAAGACCACAAGCGCTCGCCTTCCAAATTCAATGTCACGTGAGTCTCCGGTAGCTTGTGATATAAACTCACTATGCCACCTACGTCTCGTAAGGCAACAAAGCAGGCTGTAGGAATCGCAACGTAGAACACTATAAACTGCACCACGTCCGTCAACGCTACCGCTCTAATTCCTCCAAAGGCAGAGTAAATTATCAGAACTCCCATACCTGCTAAAATACCAGGGAATCGGCCTATACCTACAAAGTAGTCAAGCATATCCCCTATAGCGAGCGCCTGAGTTGCTATTACCCCGACAGATAAAGCTATAGAGGCGACTGTAATGATCCACCTACCAACCCTACCATACAGCACGTCCATTATGTCACTGATGGATAAGCAACCCTGGAACTGCTCTACATTACAAAATATCTTTGCGGTTATAGCCCACACAAGAACACCACCAATCCTAGCGAGAGCAAAGAAGATGCCCATAGCATATACCTTGTCGACTGTACCAATGGTAGAGCTAGCACTTAGGTAGGTCGCAAATATTGTACACACCAGAACAAAAGTCGACACTGAACCATTGCCGAGCGTGTATTCTCTTATGTTCTTGATCTCAGTGGCTTTCCAAAAAGCCACCAGGAGACACCCAACCATATATGCAACTATGATGAATACATCAAGTGCCGCTAAGTTTCCTAGCATATGTCATATTTGAATACGTTTTGTTTACTTTTTTTCAACAGCTTCTCATCCAGCTTCGGCATTTCCACTCCAAACCATAATTGTAAATAGTGGGCTCCAAAGAAGCCTATCGCGCTACCAACTATGCCCAGGACAATGCTAACGGTCGCCAATTTACCATCTATATAGCTTCCGACGTATACAAACATAATCGCAGTACAGCAGGAGACCCTGAACGAGTTAGGATGCGTCCTAAACGACAAGAAACCTGCTATCATCGGAACCAAGATAATCGGCTCCCAAAAATTACGTATCCACCATAGTAACTCCACAATCCCACTTCTACTTGTTGCTATCACTATTGCCATCCCAGCTATCACACAAGCTGAAAAACGTGCTAACGACAACTGGTGCTCATCGTTCATACCTGGATACAATCCCTTCCCAACATTATGAGCACAGAGAATGGATGCAGTATTTAAAAATGAATCTGCCGTAGACATCATCACCGCTATCATCCCAACTATCATCAAACCCTTAATTCCGGTACACAGGTATTTGTCCATAAACACCATAAACGCCACATTCGACTGGACCTCTGGCATTTGTACGCGGATTATAAATCCTATCATGCAAATCGTCAGCAACAATGGTAAGTGCAAAAACCCTATGATGTGCAGTGCTTTGGACAATTGCCGTGTGTTGTTGGACATTAAAAACCTTTGAATAAACGGGGGACTGTTTAATGGTAATAACAAAATAGACACGCTTAAAAAATACAACCACTTTTCACCTTCTAAGTTGAATGTAACATGACTCTCTGGAAGCTTTTGATATAAACTCTCCATTCCACCTACATCCTTTAGTGCAAAGAAACAAGCTGTTGGAATAGCGACGTAGAACACCACAAACTGCAGCACATGCGTCATGGCTATCGCTCTAATTCCTCCAAAGGCAGAGTAAACAGTCAACACCCCCATCCCAACTAATATCCCCGCAAACTGTCCTATTTCCAGAAAATAGTCAAACATGTATCCTATAGCAATAGCTTGTGCGGCTATAATACCTACAGACAAAATTACTGACGCAATTGTTGTAATCCACCTTCCAAAGCTTCCATACAACACATACATGATATCGCTTATTGACAGACAACCTTGAAACTGCTCAACGTTTACGTATATCCTTGCAGTTATAGGCCATACAAGTACACTACAAATTTTGGCGACAACAAAGAATAGCCCCATAGTATATACCATCTCCACCGTACCTATGGTAGAGCTAGCATTTAGGTATGTCCCAAATATTGTGCAAATCAAAACTACTGTTGAGACAGAACCATCGCCAAGCGTATAGTCCCTGATTGTCTTGATCTCCGTTGACTTCCAAAATGCCACCAGGAGACACCCAAGCATATATGCAAGTATTATTCCTACGTCAAGTGCCGCTAAGTTTCCTAGCATTCTATATACTCATGTGTATTAAGGTTCCAAATATAAGAGGCATCAGGAGTA
>NZ_SCFA01000099.1 GCF_004210275.1 Rickettsiales endosymbiont of Peranema trichophorum | reverse complement strand
AACAGCTTTAATGCTCTCAAATATTTCGCCCATCGAACCAATACTGTTGATTCTTGTCAACTTGTTAGCTCCATCAAAGTATTCCGTAACCGGCATCGTTGTTTCCGCATATACACGCAGTCTCTCTTGAACCGCATTGTGATGATCATCATCCCTATATGCAAACTCACTAGAACCACACCGATCACAAACCCCCTCTTTCAAGGTCTTTTTATAGACTTTATGATACACTTCACCACAGCTCTTGCACGTAAACCGACCCGTCAGCCTTTTGATCAGCTCATCCTCCGGGACATCTAAAAAGATGATCACCGTACTCTTTAAATGCTCGTCACCCAAAATCCCACCAAGCATCTTAGCTTGATTCGTATTACGAGGAAAACCATCCAAAATCACTCCACTCTTGCAGTCATCTTGCTTAATCCTCTCCTCAAGCAACTCCACAATCACATCGTCAGGCACAAGTTGACCCTCTGCCAACAACCGTTCAACCCTTTTCTTCAAAGATTGATCTACGTTAACAGTATTTCTTAATATGTCACCCGTTGATATAGCTGGTAAGTCGTAAAGTCTTGAAAGATATTGAGCCTGAGTACCCTTTCCAGAACCAGGTCCCCCAAACAAGACAATGTTCATCTAACTCCCCTTAGTCTGGCCTTCTTAAGCAAACCCTCATACTGATTAACCAGAAGGTATGTCTGAATTTGTGAAAATACGTCTACTACAACGTTCACAACTATCAGTAGGCTAGTACCACCCAAATAAAATGGAACCGAATACTCAGATATTAAAAATTCCGGCACAATACAAATAAAAGAAATGTACAACGCACCTATAATGGTTAATCTCGTCAAAATGTAGTCAAAATAATCTGCTGTGTTCTTGCCAGGCCTTCTACCAACCACTATACCACCATTCTTTCTTAAGTTTTCAGCAGTCTCCTCAGGATTAAATATGATAGACGTGTAGAAAAAACTAAAAAAACATATCAAAAATATGTATAAAAGAATGTAAAGTGGTTTACCGTGTGACAAGTATTGAACAATAAAGTACTTCCATTGCGAGTGCTCAACACCAGCAAAACCCACCACCGTTATTGGAAATAATAACAAAGAATTTGCAAAAATAGGCGGTATAACCCCAGCAGTATTGATTTTGAAAGGTAAATGCGTTGAGTCACCACCATATATTTTGTTCCCAACCTGACGCTTTGGATACTGTACCAGTATTCTCCTTTGAGCTTTCTCCATAAATACTATCAGTACGATCAAACCTACAACCAATACCACTATCGATAGTATTACAAACACTGAAATAGCTCCAGTCTTACCCATCTCAAAAAAAGACGCCAAAGCAACAGGTAACCCAGAAACAATACCAGCAAATATAATTATAGAGCTTCCATTTCCTATACCTTTAACCGATATCTGCTCTCCCAACCACATCACAAACAGCGTACCTCCCATCAAACTCACCATCGCAGTCACTCGAAAGAAATAACCAGGATTAGTAATGATAGCTCCCTGACTCGATGTCATGCTCTCAAGACCAACAGCAATCCCGTAGCCCTGAAAGAGCGCTAACACAACAGTCAAATACCGTGTATATTGGTTTATTTTCTTTCTGCCAGACTCCCCTTCCTTCTTCATAGCAGCCATGTCCGTAGAAAGCACAGTCATCAGCTGCATAATAATCGACGCAGTAATGTACGGCATGATATTTAAAGCAAAAATGGAAAGCCTACCAACAGCACCTCCAGTAAACATATTAAGCATCCCAAGCAGCCCTCCCGCTTGAGCATTCGCCGCGTACTCCAACGCTATCGAGTCCACACCAGGTAACGGTACGTAAGTACCAATCCTGTACACTATCAGCACAAATAGAACAAAAAAGATCTTTGCCCTCAATTCCGCCATCTTGTCTAATGAAGTCGTCATAGGACTCGCTGATCTCTTGGACACTGACATCTCAAACTTATAAAATACTGGTTTCCGCTTTTCTCTCGGACTCTTTGATTAAGCTCAACCTACCACCAAGCCCCTCTAACACTTCAACAGCTTTTTTAGATGAAGCGTGTACCTCTAAATTAAACTTCGTTTTAAGAGCACCAGTAGCAAGCAGCTTCAGTCTCGTACCATGACCGTTGAGTACACCCACTCTTTTAAAATCATCGATGGTCACAGAAGAAGGATCTATGAGCCCTTTGCTCGCTAAAAGTTCTAGTTTATCAAAGTTAATCACAGAAAACGCTTGCTTATTTGTCTTAAATCCCCTTTTAGGCAACCTGATGTACAACGGCATCTGGCCACCCTCAAAGCCTCCTAAAGCAACACCACTACGCGCAGTCTGACCTTTACCACCTCTCGCGCACGTCTTCCCCTTGCCAGAGCCTATACCCCTGCCTAACCTCTTACTCTTTTTCCTCGCACCTACAGAGTCTCTTAGTGTATTTAACATTTTGCCCTCACTGAACCATAATCTTGATTAGATGCTTTACCTTCTGGATCATACCTCTAACAGCACAAGTATCCTCTAACTCCACTTCCTTGTTAATTTTACCTAAACCAAGACCCTTCAAGTTTTTTAAGTGCTTATCAGACTTACCCGCACTTCCAATTATTTGCTTGATCCTTATTCTACCATGCGTAGTAGAACACCCCTCAAACACTAATGACTTCTTCTTTCCTTTGCCCTTCATCCCAGCTCCAGTACAGAGCACAGGATCATCATGCTTTAAACTCCGCTCGTCGCCCTCCTGGACAACTGCTTTCAAACCCTTAGCAGGAACCTTAGCCTTCTTTATTGTTTTCTTTTCAGTGCTATCGTTCATCATATTATGTATACCACACCTATTCTGTTGTAATCTCGCTTGTATCAAAGCCATCTAAAGGTGCCGCATCGCTCTTAATGGTCACTTTCAAACCATGCTCCCTTTTCCCGACTATCTCTCCCACTTTCTTACCACGCTTCTGAGCTATATACCTAGGAGATTTTATTTGCTTTAAACCCTTCATAGCAGCCTTCAACATGTTGTGCGGATTGCTCGTCCCAACAGACTTCACAACAACATCCTGAATACCCAACACCTCCAACAAAGACCTCACAGCCCCTCCAGCTATCACACCAGTTCCAGATGGAGCCGAACGCATTATAACCTTTCCAGAACAGTAAGAAGCAGTGATGTCGTGATGCAAGGTTCTCCCGTCTCTCAGAGGAATTCTAATCATCTGCTTTCTCGCAAGATGTACAGCCTTTTCCCTAGCATCCATAACCTCAGCAGCCTTACCTAAACCAATTCCAATTTTCCCCTTGCCATCTCCCGATACAACAATCGCAGAAAAACTAAACTTACGCCCGCCTTTCACAACCTTGACGCACCTGCTGACATATACTAGTTTATCAAAAATTTCTTGGTTACCGCTCTCTGTACGCATTTTCACCTCATACACGTCAACATTAGAATTTTAAACCATGCTCCCTGGCAGCATCAGCTAAAGCCTTCACTCTACCATGGTATATACGGCCACCTCTATCAAAGACAACCTCCTTAATGCCTTTTTCCAAAGCGGATAAAGCTATCAGCTTTCCGACCTCTGCAGCCGCTTTAACATTAACTCCAACAGGGCCCTTAAACGATTTATTCTTAGTAGATGCAGCAGCCAACGTCACACCCTTCGCATCGTCTATGATCTGTGCGTATATGTTCTTATTCGACCTAAACACAGAAAGACGAAACTTGCCTCGAGACTTCCGAGCAATCGCAATACGAACCCTGCACTTCCTTTTGTCAAAACTAGCCTTGAGCATAAACCTTACCCTACTTTACCTTTGTTCACCATTTATTTCTTCTTACCTTCCTTACGCCTTATCTTCTCACCTTCATACTTTATACCCGTCCCCTTGTACGGTTCAGGCTTCTTCAAAGCGCGTATCTCAGCACTCACCTGACCAACCAATTCTTTATCATATCCACTGACAGAAATCAATGTAGGCTTCTCACATTGTATCTTAATACCGGCAGGAATAGCATAAAGAATAGGGTGGCTATAACCCAAAGATAGCTTTAAAAGGTTAGTGTGATTCTCTGCCTTAAATCCAACTCCAGTGATTTCTAGCTTCTTGGTGAAACCGTTTGACACGCCTTCCACCATGTTAAATATCAACTGTCTCGTCAGACCCCACATCGCTCTCGCCCTTGTAGTATCGTCTACCGGAGTCACAGAAATCTTACCATCCTCATATACCACAGTCACTTCAGACGGAAAAGTCCTTGCAAGCACACCATTCGGCCCAGAAACTTCAAGAGACGTGCCACTCAAAGACACCTTGACGTTCCCTCCTACAACAATCGGCAATTTACCTACTCTAGACATATCTTACAACCAGTAATAAATTATTTCTCTAATATACATAACAAAGCACTTCACCACCAGCATTCAGCTGCTTCGCTTCGTGATCAGACACAACGCCTTTTGAAGTAGATAGCACCCCTATGCCTAAACCTCCATACACCTTCTGTAAATCAGCAACCTTGGTATAAGATCTTCTGCCAGGCGTAGATACCCTCTTTATCATTGCAATCACAGGATTTCCATCATGATATTTCAAAGCAACCTTGATGAAATTAACTCCCTTCCTGTCCTCAAGTTCTTCAAACTGGGATATGTAACCTTCTTGATGCAGGACTTTCAAGACAGACTTAACAAGCTTTGAAGAGTGAACAGTGACAAAAGGAAGCTTGGCCATCTGACCATTCCTTATTCTCGTCAAAACATCCGCTAACACATCCGATAAAGCCATCTACACCTCTTATTTTTACAATAACTGTTTTATTTACCAACTTGACTTAGTTAACCCAGGAATCTGCCCCTCGTTCCCTAATAATCTCAAACATATACGAGAAAGTTTAAAGTAGCGATAAACACCCCTAGGCCTTCCAGTTAACTCACACCTGTTCCTCACCCTAGAAGGTGCACCATCCCTGTTACAAGCAGACAAGGCCAACATCGCGTTAAACCTCTCTTCCAATGAAACCGATTTGTTCATAACAACAGCCTTCAAAGCCGCACGCTTCTGCTTATCCCTCTGAACAAGGGAACGTCTTCTCAAATTTTTCTGTACTAAACTAGTCTTTGCCATAAAATCCGTCGCTTGTTAATTGCACCAATTATCGTTTATCCTCTCACAAAAGGCAAGTCGAATGTTTCTAACAACGTCTTAGCCTCCGCATCAGTTTTAGCAGTCGTCACTATAGTGATATTCATACCAAGCACCTTGTCAACTTTGTCGTAGTCAATCTCAGGAAATACAAGCTGCTCCTTTAAACCCAAAGAATAGTTACCCATACCGTCAAATTGCTTAGGACTCAGACCCCTAAAATCTCTAACCCTTGGTAACGCAATATTAACCAACCTGTCCAAAAATTCATACATCATGTGACGACGCAACGTAACCTTCAGCCCTATCTCCATACCACGTCTCAGCTTAAACGTGGCTATAGACTTTTTGGCTTTCTGTACAACAGGTTTCTGCCCAGTAATTTGCAGCAGCTCCGTAGCAGCCTTCTCAATAATCTTAGGATTCTGAACAGCCTCCTTGATACCTTGGCTCACCACTATCTTCACCAATCGCGGAATCTCAAAAACGTTGGCATAGGAATACTGAGCTTTCAACTTATCACGAATTTGCTTTTCGTACCTTTCTTGCAACCTACTTTTGTACATACCAGAGCTCTTTATACTTTTACATTATCAATGATTTCGCCAGAAGACTTACAAAATCTCAGCTTCTTTCCATCTTCAAGAATCTTAAAACCAACCCTAGTAGGCTTATTGGTAACAGGATCAAGCAATGAAACGTTGGATATATGTATCGGCATCTCTTTATCCTTTATGCCGCCAGCCATATCAGACTTCGATGGCCTAACATGCTTCCTCACAACATTTATACCCTGTACAATAACCTTGTTCAATTTAGGAAACACCTTTAAGACTTCTCCCGCCATCCCCTTGCATTTTCCAGCAATAACAATAACCTTATCACCCGACTTTATTTTTAACTTAATCAAATTGTTCACCATGTTACAGCACCTCAGGAGCTAAAGAAATAATACGCATAAAATCCCTATTTCTCAGTTCACGCGGTATTGGACCAAAAACACGTGTACCTATAGGATCTCCTTGATTGTTTAAAAGAACAGCTGCATTCCTGTCAAACTTTATAACACTACCGTCAGCTCTTTTAACTTCTTTGGTAGTACGAACAATAACAGCCTTGTAAACCTCTCCCTTCTTTACCTTTCCTTGCGGAACAGCATCCTTAACAGAAACAACAATCCTGTCTCCCAAAGAACCACAATCAGAACCGCCTAGTACCTTGACACACTGTAACATCTTAGCGCCAGAGTTATCAGCAACTTCAAGAAATGTCTTCAGATAAATCATACGTATCTACCACTCATTTAACAACTTTTTCCAACAAAGACCATCGCTTGGTTTTAGATATAGGCTTTGATTCAATAATCTTCACAATTTCACCAACTTTACATACATTCTCAGGATCGTGAACAGCATACTTGCGATTTCTTCTAACAGTCTTATGGTAAACAGGATGCTTGAAGACTCTCTCAACCTTCACAGAAATAGTCTTATGTGCACTATCCCCAACCACAACACCAGTTAACACCTTTCCAGACATCTTTAATTACCCTTGTTCATATCAATTTTTCGAGAACGCTCAGCCAAAGCAGTCTTAAACCTGGCAACCAATTTCCTGACGACCTTAAATCTAGCCGTATTCGACAGTTCACCCGCCTTTTTTCTAAATCTCAAGTTCATCAGCTCACGCTTCAGCAGTAAAACCTCACTCAAAATCTCCGAACTGGTTTTGTCTACAATCTGACGCATCTTCATAAACTATTCCTCTCCAAGCCTTTTCACAAATTTAGTCTTCACAGGAAGCTTCGCAGCAGCCCTAGCAAAAGCACCTCTCGCCAACTCTTCCTTGACGCCATCAAGCTCAAACATAATCTTCCCAGGCTTGACTCTACACACCCAGTACTCAACCGCACCTTTACCACTACCCATCCTAACTTCAGCTGGCTTCTTAGATACAGGAACGTCAGGAAATATTCTAATCCATAACTTACCAACTCTACGAAGGTGACCATTGATAGCCCTCCGAGCGGCCTCAATTTGTCTCGCAGTAATCCTCTCAGGCGCTACAGCCTTCAAACCAAAAACCCCAAAGTCAAGCTTCGTAGCACTCTTGGAAAGACCAGAAACCCTGCCTTTAAAGGCTTTGCGAAACTTCGTTTTTTTAGGCATCAACATAAAAAATCTCCATTAAATCACTTAGCTCTTTCTTGTAATTTATCACCTTTATAAACCCAAACCTTCACACCTATCACACCATAAGTCGTATGTGCTTCACTGTGATGATAATCTATATCAGCTCTTAAAGTATGTAGCGGAACTCTTCCCTCTTTATACCACTCCGTCCTTGCAATCTCTACACCACCTAACCTTCCAGCAACGCTCACTTTAATGCCTTTTGCACCCATCCTCAAGGCAGATTGCATAGCTCTTTTCGCAGCCTTTCTAAATACCACCCGCTTCTCTAACTGCTGAGCAATAGACTGCGCAACTAAAACAGCATTTAATTCCGGCCTCTTTTCTTCTACTATATTTATTGAAACCTCCGAATCAGATAATTTTCTGATCACCTCTTTCACTTTTTCAATATCAGCACCTTTTTTCCCTATAATCACGCCAGGCTTTGACGTATTGATCACAACCTTCATCTTCTTGTTAGAACGCTCAATACGAACAGCACTAACACCAGCGTGAGCAAAAGTAGAAGAGACGTAAGACCTAATCTTTAGATCCTGCAAAAGCTTATCAGCATAACCATTTCTGACATACCAAAGAGAGTCCCAAGTTTTTATTATACCTAAGCGTAAACCTATAGGATTAACCTTCTGACCCATACCTATGCACCTCTCTCAGTAACAAATACAGCAAGCTTAGAAAAGGGCTTCTGGATTCTCGCAGCCCTACCCCTAGCCCTCGCATTCATACGCTTTAAAACAAATGCCTTACCTACAAGAACCTCTGATATGTAAAGCTTGTCTATATCCAAGTTATGATTGTTTTGAGCATTAGCAACCGCAGAATTTAAAACGTCCCTAACAACCCTGGCAACTCTCTTCTTAGAAAATTGTAACTGCAGCATCGCATCCCCCACAGGCATTCTTCTTATCAAATCAGCAACAAGACCTAGCTTCTGAGGACTACCCTTAATAGCCTTGGCAACAGCAAAAGCAGTTCTGTCTTGCTCTAAGTGCATTCTGTGGTTTAAAAGACTCATAAATTATACTCTACTTGCTTTTTTATTGGCACTATGACCGTTAAAAGTTCTTGTAGGAGAAAATTCTCCAAATTTCTTACCCACCATTCTTTCAGTCACAAGAACCGGAATAAACTTTCTACCATTGTAGACCCCAAATGTCAACCCTACAAAGTTAGGTAAAATAGTAGACCGCCTAGACCAAGTCTTAATTACAATGTTCTTGCCAGAGCTTAAAACAGCTTCCGCAGCCTTCAGCAAGTGCACATCAACAAAAGGTCCTTTCCACACAGCTCTCCTTGACATAACCTACCTCCTAATTATACCTTCTTTTTACAATATAACGAGACGTCCTCTTGTTACGACGCGTTCTCTTACCCTTTGTGGATACCCCCCACGGCGTCACAGGATGACGACCTCCATTCGTTCTACCACCATGCGGATGATCCACAGGATTCATCGCAATACCCCTGACAGATGGTTTAACTCCCAACCACCTGTTCCTACCAGCTTTCCCTATAACTACGTTCTGATTGTCAGGGTTAGATGCAGCACCTATAGTCGCAGAACATTCAGCAAGTACCATTCTAACCTCACCAGAACGTAACCTCAATAACACGTTATCAGCATCCTTACCAACCAACTGCGCATACGAACCACCAGCTCTCGCTAGTTGACCGCCCTTTCCAGGCTTAAGCTCGACGTTGTGTACTATGGTACCAACAGGAATCCTCTTCAAGGGTAAAGCATTACCGACCCTAATGTCAGAACCCTCACCAGACATCACCTTATCACCCACAGATAACTTCTGCGGAGCTAGTATGTAAGAGAGCACACCGTCGTCATATCTAATCAAAGCAATAAAAGCACTTCTGTTCGGATCATACTCCAAACGCTCAACAGTAGCAGAAATACCGTTCTTGTTTCTAACAAAGTCGACCACTCTATATTTCTGCTTATGGCCTCCACTTTTACGCCAAGCAGTAGTACGACCAGAATTGTTTCTGCCTCCACTCTTGTTTTTACCGACAACCAGCTCTCTTACAGGCCTACCCTTCCAAAGACCAGACCTATCCACGAGCACCAGTTGCCTCGTTCCTGCCGTTACAGCACTGTACTTCTTCAACGCCATCTTCTAACTCCCTAAACCCAAATCTAATACTTTCCCGCTCTCCAAAGAAACAATAGCTTTCTTGTAACCTTGGCGCTGCCCAACAATACCCTTAAACCTCTTTAACTTAGGCTTCAGCCTGACAATATTAACCTTAACAACTTTAACGTTAAAAATCTTTTCCACAGCAGAACTGACAGCAGACTTGCTGGCATCAGCCTTGACCTTAAACACATACTTGGAAAAAGCACTAAGCTTCGTAGCCTTCTCCGTTTGAATAGGATGTAATAGTACATCAAACAATTTGTCTTGCATCACAGTAACCTCTGTTCAATAGCATTAAGAGCTTCCGTTGTAATAATCAAATGTTTGTGGCGCACTATATCGTACACATTCAAACCCACCACAGGAAGAACATCAACCCCTACCAAGTTCGCGGACGAAGCCCTTATATTGTCGTTAATGTTCACATCAACTATCAATACCGACTCCTCAACACCAGCACGCAAATTCTTTAAAGCATTCAACAACAAAGAAGTTCTAGGAGCCTCGAGCGCCATCTTGTCCAAAACAAACAGCTGCTCAGAAGAAAATTTACTGGATAAAGCAAACTTTAACCCCAAAGACCTCACTTTCTTGTTCAACTTATAGCCGTGAGAACGAAAATGCGGTCCAAATATTATACCACCACCTCTAAATTGCGCGGCCCTTATGCCACCATGACGCGCTCCACCCGTACCTTTCTGCCTGTATATCTTCCTAGTCGAACCAGCAACGTCACCCCTCTCCTTCACTTGATGAGTACCAGAACGTCTCTTTGCTAGTTGCCAGTGAATTACTTTATAAAGGAGAGACTTACACGGCTCTAACCCAAAAATAGCAGAACACAAACCAACCTGCCCAGACACCTCTCCTTTTAAATTACCCACATTTACTTTTATAGTATCCATAAAAACACACTTCAGAAAAACATTTACCTAAAATAGACACCTGAACAGCTATCGCACCAACTCTTAATACACACTTTCTATAGCTAAGTCCAGCTAAATTTCGCCCATTTTTCCAGACAGCTCAGCATCAAGATAAGCCCCAGGAAAAGGAACATGTGGCAAAACTAAAGATTTCACCGCATCCGCAATGTACACAACGCTACCCTTACTACCAGGAACAGCTCCGTGCAGAGCAATAACGGAAAGTTCGGAATCTACATCTACCACCCTTAAGTTTTGAAGAGAAACTTTCACATTCCCCATGTGACCCGCCATCTTCTTATTTTTAAATACCTTACCAGGATCTTGACGCTGACCAGTCGAACCATGAGATCTGTGACTAACAGACACACCATGCGACGCTTCCAAACCAGAAAAATTATGCCTCTTCATCGGACCAGCAAACCCCTTACCTATAGTAGTGCCCATAACATCAACAAATTGACCAGGCACAAAGTGTGATACCGATAGCTCCTTACCAACCTCCAAAAAAGCATCCGCAGAAACCCTAAACTCTTTTACAGCACAAGTAGGCTCCACCTGAAGTTTAGCAAACATACCTTTCACAGGCTTAGAAACTCTATTTGGTTTGCTTCTACCGTAGCCTATCACAACAGCATCATAACCGTCTGTATCAACCTTCTTGTTCCTTAGCACCACGTTCCTTGCAACATGCAACAAAGTAACAGGAACAACATTGCCAAGCTCATCGAAAACCTGGGACATACCAAGCTTAGTAGCAACTAAACCTGTTCTTCTCGAAATACTCATACTATATACCCTCAATTAACCACAGTTCAACGAGCATCATCTATCAACTTCACTTCAACGTCTACACCAGAAGCTAGATCTAGTTTCATAAGCGCATCTATCGTCTGAGGTGTTGTAGATATCACCATAAGTCTGGTGCGATTCCTCATCTCAAACTGCTCCCTAGACTTCTTATCAACATGGGGAGATCTGTTGACAATAAACTTTCTAATATGTGTAGGAAGCGGTATAGGGCCCTTCACAGTAGAACCAGTCCTTTTAACAGCTCCCACTATGTCCCTTACCGCCGCTTCCAATAACCTATGATCAAAAGCTCTTAGTTTTATCTTTATTTTCTGCTGTAAACTCATAATTGCACTAGTACTTATTTCAATATTTCAGTAACAACACCAGCACCAACCGTCTTACCTCCTTCCCTTATAGCAAATTTCAGACCCTTATCCATTGCTATAGGAGAAATTAATTCAACAATCAGCGTCGTGTTATCCCCGGGCATAACCATCTCTGCTCCATCCAACAACTCTATGGAACCAGTCACATCCGTCGTTCTGAAATAAAACTGAGGTCTATAGTTGCTAAAGAACGGAGTGTGTCTACCACCCTCCTCCTTGTTCATGATATACACTTCAGCTTTAAACTTGGTATGTGGTGTAATGCTACCAGGCTTCGACAAAACCTGTCCTCTCTCCACATCACCTTTTTCAATACCCCTCAACAATACACCCACGTTATCACCAGCTTCTCCTCTGTCTAATTCCTTTCTAAACATCTCAACGCCAGTGCATACAGTCTTTCTGCTATCCCTTAAACCTACTATCTCAACTTCATCACCAACTTTTATCACACCCTGTTCCACTCTGCCTGTCACTACAGTACCTCTTCCAGATATGCTGAAAACATCCTCCAAAGGCATCAAGAAAGGTTTGTCTAACTCCCTAACAGGCATAGGAATATATTCATCAATATTCTTCACTAATTCCCTAATAGCAACCTCACCCAAGTCACCCTTGTTGCCTTCTAAAGCCTGTAAAGCAGAACCCCTAATAACAGGGATCGAATCACCAGGATAACCATACTTACTTAATAACTCTCTTACTTCCATTTCAACAAGCTCAAGTAACTCAGAATCACTAACCATGTCTACTTTGTTCAAAAACACTACCAAAGCAGGTACTCCAACTTGTCTAGCTAACACTATGTGCTCTCTAGTCTGAGGCATAGGACCATCCACAGCACTCACCACCAATATCGCACCGTCCATCTGAGCAGCTCCAGTAATCATGTTCTTGATGTAGTCAGCGTGTCCAGGACAATCAACGTGACCATAGTGCCTCGTCTCACTCTCGTACTCAACGTGAGCAGTGTTGATTGTTATACCCCTAGCTCTCTCCTCCGGAGCCTTATCTATGTCACCATAAGACATCGGATTCGCTGAAAATATCCTAGTAAGAGCAGCTGTTAAGGTAGTCTTACCGTGGTCAACGTGACCTATGGTACCTATATTACAGTGCGGCTTTTTCCTATCGTACTTCTGCTTAGACATGTTTTACCTCGTATTAAGATGATTTTGATATTATTTCTGTTGCAATATTATTAGGAACTTGTTCATAATGCGAAAACTGCATAGTGTACTGAGCTCTACCCTGCGTCATAGAACGCAATGTGTTCACATAACCAAACATCATGGCCAATGGTACACACGCACTAATTAGCTGAGCATTACCCTGAGCTTCCATACCCATAATCTGCCCCCTAATGCTATTCAAGTGACCTATCACATCCCCCATAAACTCATCAGGAGATATTACCTCCACCTTCATAATAGGTTCCAGCAAAACAGGAGAAGCCTTTGACATCCCTTCCTTAAAGGCAGCCTTTGCAGCTATTTCAAACGCCAATGAACTAGAGTCAACAACGTGATAAGCACCATCCAGCAACGTAGCCTTAAAGTCAATGGCAGGATAACCAGCTATAATTCCACCATGACGCACTTGTTCTAACCCCTTTTCGACACCAGGTATGTACTCCTTCGGAATGTTACCACCCACAACCACATTTTCAAAAATAAAACCACTTCCAGGCTCCAAAGGTTCAAACAATATCTTAACTTTAGCAAACTGACCAGCACCACCAGATTGCTTCTTGTGAGTATAGTCAATCTCATACTTCTTCAGTATCGTCTCTCTATACGCAACCTGAGGAGCTCCAACGTTAGCTTCAACTTTAAACTCCCTTTTCATTCGATCAACGATAATCTCAAGGTGCAATTCCCCCATTCCAGCTAATACAGTCTGCCCAGATTCGTGATCAACCTTCATTCTTAGAGAAGGATCTTCCGCAGCAAGCCTAGAAAGAGCCACACCCATCTTCTCCTGATCAGCCGTAGTCTTAGGCTCCACCGCCACCTCTATCACAGGCTCAGGAAATTCCATCTTCTCAAGAATAACACTACAACCCTCTTCCGCTAAAGTGTCTCCAGTCGTAGTATGCTTCAAACCAGCCAACGCTATAATATCACCAGCATAAGCGTCCTTCACATCCTCCCTGTTGTTAGCGTGCATCAAAAGCATACGACCAATCCTCTCCTTTTGATCCTTCGTGGTGTTTATCACAGCACTTGAAGACCTCAAGCAACCAGAATATAAACGAATAAAAGTCAAAGAACCAACAAAAGGATCGTTCATCACTTTAAAGGCCAATGCCAAAAATTTGCCAGAGTCATTAGGCTCAACTTCCACCACCTCTTTTGTGTCACCATCAATACCCCTAGTAGGTGGAATATCAACAGGACTAGGCAAAAAATCTACCACGGCATCAAGTAAAGGCTGAACACCTTTATTCTTAAAAGCACTACCACACAAAACAGGTACAAATTTCGCAGATACAGTACCCTTCCTCACACAACGCTTCAGAACATCTACAGGAATCTCCTCACCAGCTAAGTAGGATTCCATCACCTGATCATCAACCTCAACAGCAGCCTCCACCAACTTCGCCCTATATTCGTTCGCTTTCTCAAGCATATCTGACGGAACATCAGCGTAGGAGTACTTAGCACCCAAGGACTCATCCTCCCAGATTATGGCTCTCATCTCTATCAAATCCACTACACCAACAAAAGTCTCAGCTATACCTATCGGTAACTGCAAAACTATAGGTACAGCACCAAGCCTGTCGATTATCATGTCAACACACCTGTAAAAGTTCGCACCAACCCTATCCATCTTATTGGCAAAACATATTCTAGGTACGCCGTACTTGTTCGCTTGCCTCCAAACCGTCTCCGATTGCGGCTCAACTCCAGCAACACCATCAAAAACAGCAACAGCACCATCCAAAACCCTCAGAGAACGCTCCACCTCTATCGTAAAATCTACGTGACCAGGAGTGTCTATGATGTTGATACGACAATCATTCCAAAAACAAGTAGTAGCAGCAGAAGTGATCGTAATACCTCTCTCCCTCTCCTGCGCCATAAAATCCATAGTCGCCGCACCCTCGTGCACCTCACCTATCTTGTACGACTTTCCAGTGTAATATAAAATACGCTCTGTAGTAGTGGTCTTACCGGCATCTATGTGAGCCATAATCCCAATGTTTCTGTAACTCTCTATTTTTGTCTCACGCTTACTCACTGGACTACTCACCACCTATAATGAACAAACACTCTGTTAGCTTCCGCCATTCTATGCGTATCCTCCTTCTTCTTTACAGCACCTCCCTTGTTGTTGATCGCGTCCATAAATTCACCAGCCAACCGATCAGACATCGTCTTCTCACCCTTCCTTGAACGAGCGCACCGAATAAACCACTTAATAGCCAATGAAAGCTGACGCTCAGGACGAACCTCTATCGGAATCTGGTACGTGGAACCACCAACACGCCTTGACTTAAGCTCAACAATAGGCTTCACATTCTCAAGCCCCTTAAAAAAGACCTCAAGAGGGTCAACACCAAGCTTGCCAGAAGCAATGTCCAAAGCCTTGTACGTAATATTCTCGGCAGTAGCCTTCTTACCATCGTACATCATGCAGTTGATAAATTTGGCAACAACAACGTCACCACACCTTACGTCCGGCTGTATCTCTCTTTTTTTATTCACTCTTCTACGAGACATATTCCCTCTTCCTATTTAGGCCTTTTAGTTCCATACTTGGATCTAGCTTGCTTACGATCCTTCACACCTTGTGTATCAAGAACACCACGAGAAGTATGATACTGGACACTAGGCAAGTCAGGAACCCGACCACCCCTCACAAGCACTACAGAGTGCTCCTGAAGATTGTGACCCTCACCCGGAATATAACTAGTCACCTCAACACCGTTAGTCAGCCTCACCCTACATACCTTACGCAACGCAGAGTTAGGCTTCTTAGGTGTTGTAGTGTACACCCTTATACACACCCCCCTCTTCTGAGGGCACCCCTGAAGTGCAGGAGACTTCGATTTCACAGGTTTACGCACCCTAGGTCTACGTATTAATTGACTTATAGTAGTCATTTATATATCACGCCTCATAATAACGTTTTACTTCTGCTATTTTATACAGAATTAACAAGCTAAGTTTGATAATCCTATTACAAATCTTCTGGGATAGTCAAGCCCTTTTTTTCTAAATGGGAACTTATACAAACCATCAATCCATAATAAAATATTGCAGCTAGCAGAAAAACAGTATACAATTCCTCTCTTAGGAATCCACTTATCTCAATGCTAAATGACAAAGGACAAAGCTCCAAAGTTGTTACACCGTCTGTTTGCCTTAGATCGCACAGAATCTCTAAAACTAATTGTTGGCGGCTTCTTGTTTTTTTGCATCGTGGGAGCATATACCCTAACTCAGGAATTAAAATATGGCGTGTTCTCAACAATTATCGGTCCATATTATATACCAGCCGCTCAATTGCTAACTTTCATCACCCTTTTCCCCGCTATCATGTTCGACGGTTACTTGGTCGATCGCTTCCGCAGACATCAGCTCGTCATCTTCTATACCTCCCTCTTTGGTTTCATCGGTCTCGTCTTCACCTACTTCTTCAATCACCCAGAAATCGGAGTCGGAAACCAAGTCAAGTCCCCAGGGCGAATATTCGGATGGCTTTTCTTCATATACGTAGAAGCATTCTCCCCATTCCTACTTGGAGTATTCTGGGCCTTTATGAATTCAATACATAGCCCACAAAACGCTCAAAGAACTTATGGCTTCATCGTCTCCCTCTCAAAAGTCGCAGGCATCATCATGACCTTGCTCCCCTACCTCTTCTTGTCAAACAGCAGTTTCCTCACCACAAATATAAATAGCATCTCAAAGCTCCAGTTGCTTTTGGTAACCTCATCAATGCTGTTGTTGTTAGCCTCCTTCTTTTTAACCTTGATTACTAAAAAGGTTAATACCGACGCTTTCAAAGGCTACCACACACAAATAGAGGAAAAAACAACAAAAACTGGAATATGGATGGGCATCAGCCTACTATTTAAAAATCGCTACGTCCTAGGAATCTTTTTATTAGTCTTCCTCGCAGACACCATCACCGAGGTCTTAAACTATAAAAGAGTCCTAACAGTAGTAAATTCAAAGTCCCAACACCAAGAGCTAGACCAAATGATAGGACAGCTCTACTTGCAGTTGCTTTACATGCATCTCCTAGGCCTCTTTATGTCGATATTTCTCACAAACAGCATCATGAGACTTCTGAGCATCAAGATATGCACCTTTATCATGCCAATATCCACATTGATCTTTACCTTGGCCTATATAGTCACTGGCTTCGATGGTATCATGATATGGCTCTATATCGTCATCAAAGCGATGTACTACACAATAGGCGCACCTATTAGGGAAAGCTTATATATAGTCACAAGCAAAGACATACAATTTAAAGCAAAGTTCGTCATAGATGCACTCGGCATCAAATTAGCACGAAACACAGGCCAAGCTTTAAATTATGCCTCCAACATCATGAATAAACACTACGGACCTATTCTCGCTATGTCCGTAATCAACTCGCTGTTTATCTTCATGATTGTCATATGGATAATCACCGCATACTTTGTTGGTAGCACCTATAGTAAAACTATTAAGAAAAATCAAATCATTACGTAATCTACACAAGCACTTCAGCTAGCATCCCACAGTAGCTCTGGGCGATACTCAAAGTGCATTGTGTCATAGTGATACCATTTCCCACCCCAAATAAAACCGTGCCTTTCAAAAATCTCAACGATTTCACAAGGCAGCTTATTTTGATAGTATTCCAATGATGCGCTCTCATCCACAGGACGCTTTTCTCTCTTTAGATCGTATTGCCAATACCTAGAGTTGTGTACATTAATATCAATCGCCATCCCAAAGCTGTGACTGCTCATTCTCTTTGTATTTGCAATAAACCTCCAATTAAAAGTTCCAGCCGGGTTATCTAAGTATGGATAAAATGCAGGAGGTAATTGCTGAAGCTCTTCAGAAATCCTTTTTAATTTCTGATCCACCCCATTCACCCTCGTCACTTGCAAACAGTATTTAGGCTTACCAGATGCATCCTTGAAAACGTCAGGCATCCAATCTATCAAAACAAGATTTTTTTCAACATCATCCTTAGAGGTACCGTACATCTTTTGAAAAAATGGCTCATAACGAATGCGCCCCGGATCTTGCCTTTTTGAAAAATACTCAGGCAAATCTATACATCCACGAGGATACGATACCCCCACAATTTGATCCGCAAGCGATGTATTCTCCATTTTTCCTTCCGTCGACTCACTAGGATCGTAATCGCCTACTTCCATTACCGTACCATCTTGCCACGTAATCGACTTTTCAGAAACAGCTATGATATGACTCGGGTAAGCCTTCTGAAGCTTCCCGATATCATCAATAAGCCCACCTCTTGCCCTATTACAACACACAAACAGTATTAATAGTACCAAGATCCCTGCAGTGTTTCTAAATAGTTTTTTGCTTTGTTTGATATTAGACATGCTCTTACTGTGTAAAGTTTTGCACTCTCAGTATCACAAAAATTCATAAGCACAACAACTTTTGATTTCAATAGACCTCTTGCATAACTCATAAATGAGTGAGGAATTTTTAGGAAAAATGCAGGTGAGCACCGCAGCATATCCTATATATGTGAGGAGCGCAGACAAATTTTGACGACAAAATAACCACTCAGAATGAGTTAGGCAAGAGGTCTAATAGACCTCTCCAAGATAGGTAAATGCAGCGGTAATGACAGGGCAGGGGAGCTGTGTTAGCGAAGACAAATGGATTTCCGCTTTTGCGGGAATTGCAAAGAGGAGACGAGAGTGGCAAAGGAGAAGCGTGGGAGTGATACCAAGTTTCAGATTAAATCAGGCAAATGGATTTGAGGATGAGCCTGCGTAAGCGTATTGAAATACCTGCGCAGAGCCGAGTTTCACAAAATCCGTTTTGAATCATTTAAAAATGAGCAATGGTATGAGAAAGGGAAGATGAAGTGGCGAGATGGCAAATGCATTTAAAACATAGTTGATGACAATGTGAAGAAGACGAAGCACAAGGTGGAGGGCAATGTATTGATACCTCAGTCACTCAGTAATGTGCACCGCATGATGCTTGACTTCATGAAGCTTCGTTTCCGTATGTTCAACGTCCAGTGTAGTGTGATCATCCTGAACAGATATACTGTCTACTAAAATAGTGCAAACATCTTCCAAAACTTCCGCAACCCCAAAAGAAGTGATAAACGTGTGAACAATCTTCCCGTTTCTATAAGTCAAAAGCTTCCCAGGCCTAAGATTGATCACGTAACTCTCATGACCAGACAGTACACCACACTCCCCACACTCACCAGGTATTAAAACCATCTCAACGTCCACATCTATAAAAATACTCTGTGGCGTAATCACTTTTAATTTAATGTCTTTCATGCACTATCCGTTGACATTTTCTTCCCTTTTTCTATCGCTTCCTGTATGTTCCCCACCATAAAAAATGCAGCCTCCGGTAGATCGTCATACTTGCCGCTCACTAAACCCTCAAAACCCTCAACCGTGTCCTCCAGCGATATAAATTTACCAGGTATACCAGTAAAAACCTCCGCTACGTGAAACGGTTGCGATAAAAAACGCTGTATCTTCCTCGCTCTCGCAACTATTAACTTGTCCTCCTCACTCAACTCGTCTATCCCCAAAATAGCAATAATGTCCTGTAGCGATTTGTACGTCTGCAATACCCTCTGTACCTCCCTCGCAACCCTGTAGTGCCTCTCCCCAACTATGTCAGGAGATAACATTTGCGATGTGCTGTCCAAAGGATCAACCGCAGGATATATCCCTAACTCCGCTATCTGTCTACTAAGTACAGTAGTAGCATCCAAGTGAGTAAAAGAAGTCGCAGGAGCAGGATCCGTCAAATCATCCGCAGGAACATATATAGCCTGTACAGAAGTAATAGACCCCTTTCTTGTGGATGTAATTCTCTCCTGAAGACTACCCATCTCAGTCGCAAGCGTAGGTTGATAACCAACCGCAGAAGGAATTCTACCCAATAACGCAGATATCTCAGAACCAGCCTGCGTAAAACGAAATATATTGTCTACAAAAAATAATACATCCTGCCCCTCATGATCCCGAAAGTATTCAGCCTGAGTAAGACCAGAAAGCGCAACCCTCGCTCTAGCACCAGGAGGCTCATTCATCTGACCATACACCAAAGCAACCTTCGAATTGCTCAAGTCTTTCAAATCTATCACTCCAGACTCTATCATTTCATGGTATAGATCATTACCCTCCCTCGAACGCTCTCCAACCCCCGCAAAAACCGAAAAACCCTTGTGAGCTTTCGCAATGTTATTGATCAACTCCATTATGATCACAGTCTTCCCAACTCCAGCTCCTCCAAATAAACCTATCTTCCCTCCCTTCGCATAAGGAGCTAAAAGATCCACAACCTTAATTCCCGTCACCAAAATCTCCGAAGCAGTAGACTGCTCTTCTAAACTCGGAGCAGAAGCATATATCGATGCCTTATTCGTCCCCGTCACAGGACCAATGTTGTCTATCGGCTCCCCCACAACGTTGATAATCCGCCCTAAAACACCCCTGCCAACCGGCACCATTATAGGCTCACCCGTATCAACAACGTCCTTGCCACGACATAAACCATCCGTACTGTCCATAGCAATGGTACGTACTGTATGCTCACTAATGTGCTGTACAACCTCTAAAACAAGCCTCCTACCATCATTGTCACACTCAAGAGCATTCAGTATAGGCGGTAGCTCATCACTAAACTGCACATCTACAACCGCACCCACCACTTGCTTGATCACACCTTTGTTTTTCATACTTTTACCCTCTCATCAGACAAATACAAAATTACACCAAACTTTAAACCGCTTCCGCTCCAGAAATCACCTCTATTAATTCCTTCGTAATAGAAGCTTGTCTCGTTCTGTTGTACACAAAACTTAAATTCTTCAAAATCTTGTCAGAACTCTGAGTAGCACCGTCCATTGCAACCATCCTCGCTCCCTGCTCCCCAGCATAGCTCGAAAGAACCGCCTTCAGTACCTGCGCCTCAATATTCTTTGTCACCAAATTCTGTAGTACCAACTCCGAAGATGGCTCAAACTTATACAATGTACCCACTACATTCTTCTCAGACTTAGAAAGATTACCAGCAACCGACCCAGCAGTCTTTCCTACATCAGCTACATCAACAGGTAGCGGTATCAGCTGCTCTTGAATCGGCACTTGAACCAGTAAAGATTCAAATTGATGATAAAACATCCAACAAATATCAAATCTGCCCTCCGTGAAAGACGCTACAAGACGCCCCCCTATTTCCTTAGCAATAGCCGGATGATCAACGCTAGTACCAATGTTGATACTGTACGAAATCATATCACAGTGCTGCCTCTTTAAAAGCTCGTAACCCTTTCTACCTATACAAATCAAATCAACAGAACTACTGTCACTCAAAGTATCCAAAAAAGCCTTCACAGCTCTCACTATCGAAGCGTTAAAAGTTCCACATAAACCCCGATCCCCAGTCACCACAAGCAGCAAAACTTTTTCCCGCTTACATCTACCAGATAACAAGGCTGGAATTTGAGTCACGTCATCTAAATTCGAAACTATGGATCGCGTCATCGCATTCAACGCAGTCGCATAAGGAAGCGATGCTTCTGCAATATCCCTTGCCTTCTTTAGCTTCGAAGCAGCAACCATCTTCATAGCCTTCGTTAGCTTCTGAGTTGACTTAATACCGTTAATCCTGGTTCTAAGAGATTTAAGTGAGCTCATACGTAAATCAGGTAAAAACTTTGGACAGAGATTCTATCACAGACTTCAAACCCTCCTCGGTCACCTGCGATATTTTCTGCTCATATCGAATTGCAGCAAGAAGCTCGTTATGGTGAAGTCGCAAATTTCTAATCAGTTCTTCCTCAAACCTCCTCACGTCCTTCAGTGCTATGTGATCCAAATACCCATGTATAGCTCCAAATATCACAGCCACCTGAACTTCAACAGGATACGGATCAAATTGAGGCTGTTTCAAAATCTCCCTAAGCCTTGCTCCCCTCACAAGCAACTTGTTAGTCACCGTGTCCAAATCTGAACCAAATTGGGCAAACGCTTCTATCTCTCTATATTGAGCTAAATCTAGCTTGATACTCCCAGCAACCTGCTTAATCGCCTTAATTTGTGCCGCAGAACCAACACGACTAACAGATAACCCAACGTTCACAGCCGGCCTCACTCCCTTAAAAAATAGATCCGTCTCCAAAAAAATTTGACCATCCGTTATAGATATCACATTCGTCGGAATATAAGCAGAAACATCACCAGCTTGCGTTTCAATAATCGGTAACGCCGTCAAAGAACCACCCCCTTTCTCCTTCGACATCTTAGCCGCACGCTCCAATAACCTAGAATGCAGATAAAAAACGTCGCCAGGATAAGCCTCCCTTCCAGGCGGCCTTCTTAAAAGCAGGGACATCTGTCTATATGCAACCGCGTGCTTACTTAAATCATCGTAAGCGATCAATGCATTCATACCATTATCACGAAAATACTCACCTATAACGCAACCAGTATAAGGAGCTAAAAATTGCATAGATGCAGCATCAGACGCTGTAGCAGCAACAATAACAGAGTACTCAAGCGCACCCTCTTCTTCCAATTTCTTCACGATCCTGGCAACCGAAGAGCGCTTTTGTCCTATCGCAACATATATGCAATATAACATCTTGTCCTGGTCCTTATTAAGATGTGAGTGCTTTTGATTTAAAAACGTGTCCAAGACTATGGTTGTTTTGCCAGTTTGTCTGTCGCCTATAATAAGCTCCCTCTGACCCCTACCAATAGGTATCAGTGCGTCTATCACCTTAATCCCCGTCTGCAAAGGCTCATTCACAGACTGCCTATCTATAATCCCAGGAGCTTTAATCTCAACCTTACTGTACGTGACATTCTCTATAGGCCCCTTACCATCTATCGGGTTACCAAGAGCATCTACTACCCTGCCTAATAACCCCATACCACATGGGGCCTCTACAGTCTTCCCCGTTCTTTTAACGACATCCCCCTCCTGTACTCCACGATCCAAACCAAATATTACAATCCCAACACTGTCCTCCTCTATGTTCAGCACCATCCCCTTTGTGCCACTCGCAAACTCCACAAGCTCTCCAAGAAATACGTTGTCAAGCCCATATGCAATCGCTATACCATCAAAAACCTTGACTACCTGTCCAATTTCACAAAACTCCGCCTCCCCAGAAAAGTTCATGATTTGCTTTTTAAGAATATCTGATATTTCCGATGCTTTCATTCAAGTCCCTAAATATTTCAAATTTGCAAGGCCAGTTTCCGTAGATTCCTTAACTTCGTTCTCAGCGTAGCATCAAACATATGTGAACCTACCACCACCACCATTCCACCCAGTACCTCAGTATCAATGCTATAGTTAATCACAACCCTCATTCCAAAAATGCTTTCAAACTCCTCCCTCATCGCTTCTAATTTCATCTGTTCAAGAGGCACCACGCTTTTGACGTTCACTATTAACTCACCGTTCCGTTCCCTCATCAACCCATGAAAAGCATCAATCGTACTCATGATGCTGTGAAGCCTGTTGTGAAATAACATTAGTCTAATAAAGTTCAGTGTGACTTGATGTAAATCTAAAACAGCTAACGCACTATTTAGAAACACAGCTTTAACCCTAGAAGAAACAGTCTCAGATAAGGCCATCCTTAACTTGCTCCGATTTGCAGAGATGAACTCAGTCAACAACTCCAAATCCTTCGAAACAACCTCAAGAACTCCCAATTGCTCAGCGGCGCTAAACAAAGCGTACGAGTAGCGCCTCGCTATTTCTTCTTTAGATGCATTCATAAGAACAGACGATATACTATCGCCCCATGACTAGCATACATTTCAAAAGCTTTCAACACTAAATCTAGACCAAATCCAATTTACCACGATGCTCCACACTTAATGTCTACATCTAGTGGTACGGTCAGATTACAAACGCTGCTCATCACATCTCTAATATTCCTACTATATTCTTCAACCTTTGCTCCGCTCACTTCAAATAGCAGTTCATCATGCACTTGAAGAATCATACACCGCTTTAAATGTACAGGCATCATCACCATCGCTTTCTTGATGATATCAGCAGCACTCCCCTGTATAGGGGCATTGATGGCAGCTCTCTCCGCAGCTTGACGAATCGTAAAATTCGTACTCCTGATTTCGTTAACGTCTATAAAACATTTGTGACCGTAAATCGTTTCCGTGTATCCGTGCTCCTTGGCAAACTCTATCGTATTGTGCATGTACTCTTGAATACCAGGGTATTGCCTAAAATAGGCCTCTATGTATTCTTTGGCAACCTGCATCGATATTCCCAATCGTTTCGCTAAACCAAAAGGACCAATACCATAAATAATACCAAAGTTAATCGTCTTGGCCTTCCTTCTAAGATTCTCATCAACCTCTTCCAATGGTACCCCAAATACCTCAGAAGCCGTAATAGCATGAATATCACGACGCTGTGCAAATGCATCCTTCAGTACGTCAATATTCGCAATATGAGCAAGAAGACGTAACTCAATTTGCGAATAATCCGCAGAAATAATCGTACTACCCTGCTCTGATACAAATGCACGCCTAATCTTCGCACCATCTTCAGTTCTAATCGGAATCGCCTGAAGATTAGGACTATTTGACGTCAACCTCCCAGTGTTTGTACTAATCGTAGAAAACGTGCTACGTATCCTCCCATCCCTTGCATCCACAGCTTTTGATAAACCCACAATATATGTGTTTAAAAGCTTATGTAAGCTTTTCCATGCTAGTATCTTGTCCGCCAGTGTATAACCCATACTTGACAGCTCCTCCAACACATCAGAGCTCGTAGCATACACACCAGATTTCAGCTTCTTACCCTTGGGGTACTTGAGGTGTTCAAATAATATTTCACCCAACTGTTTTGACGAGCTAAGCAGAAAATTGCGCCCCACTTCTTCAAATATCAACTTTTCTAGCTCATACATCTTGCTTTTAAACTCTTCTGATAGCGATATCAACACACCTTGACTTACTTTAATCCCAATCGTCTCCATATCGCCCAACAAGATATTTAACGGCTTCTCTACTCTGTCATACCAGTATACACGACGTTGAAGATAAAGAAGACGTTGCAAACGCTTAAAAACACCTAGTATGGAAGATGAATTTAGTGTAAAAGAGTCACCAAGGTAAAGCTTCACCAAAGCTTCTATGTTGTACTCACTTTTAGAAGTAGATGCCGAGTAAGCCATCAAAATGACATCCTCAAAAGCACTCAAACTAATACCAAGCGTACTCAGTGTCTTGTACCAAAACTTTACATCCGCCAGTACTTTTACAATAGCATCAGACTCAAAAATATCCTTCAATCCAATGAGAACTTCCTTCCTTGCGTCCTTCTGCTCCACAAAATCCAATCGCTCTCTAACCATAGATATCTGTATGTGCTCCTCTGATGCACTGATGTAAAGATAGTCTGAATCCATATATATCCCAATCATACCAGCACTTTCACCAGCTTTTTGTATCTTTTTGACGTCAATATCACCAAAATCATCAAATATACGAAATGCCCGGCGCTGCACCTCTTCAGTCCGCTCCTCCACACCAGCACCATCTGCACCAGTTGAACTATCATCCCCCTTAATAATGTTTAAAATATTACGGTGTAATGATTTAAATTCCTGCGCCTCTAAAAATCTAAGCAGTTTCCCCTTATTAATCGGTCTTACCCTCAACTGCTCCAAATCACATGACAGATCATATGGACGTCTTAAATCGCTTAAGGCCTTCGCAGTATATGCGTCAGAACGACCCTCTATCAGCAGCTTTTGAATCCGACCTTCCTTGATGTCATCAATACATCCATAAATGTTATCAAGTGAACCAAATCGTTGCAAAAGATCAGACGCCCTCTTTGGTCCTATGCCCCGAACACCTCTTATGTTGTCCGCAGAATCCCCCACAAGAGCCAAATAGTCCGATACCTGCTCCGGATAGACACCAAGCTTCTCAAATACCTGCTGCACACCAATCTCCAGATTCTTTATCGGATCCACTATCCTAATACGCTCATCTACCAGCTGCATCAAATCTTTATCAGATGACATTATAGTAACATCTATATTTTGACTCTTCGCTGCTTGTGAGTATATCGCTATTAAGTCATCCGCTTCCAACCCATGTTGCTCCATCGATACCACGTCAAAAGCTTCTATTGCCTCTCGAATCATTGGAAATTGTAGTATCAGATCCTCTGGCGGCTTTTCCCTGTTTGCCTTGTATTGCTCACAAATCGTGTGCCTAAAATTCTTCTGACCCGAGTCAAGTACCACACCTACGTAGTCCACCTCATTAGTAAGCAAAATCCTGCTTAACATGCTTACAAAGCCGTATACACAACCCACAGGCTGCCCATCAGATCTCGTAAGAGGTGGAAAGGCAAAATAGGCCCTAAAGACGAAACCATAACCATCTATCAACAGCAATTTCATCTTTTATCTATACACCACGCTACGTTCCTTTATCAGCATAAACCTCGCTTCTGATAAACATACTTCAATCCACTTCACTCATACTACCTTTTTCCAGATGTGTCATCATTCTTTCCAGCTATTTCACCTCTATCATATCGAGCTCTAGACATACTCATAAAATCCTTCCATATCTTTGCCGGTAAAGTACCCCCAGAAACCCTCTTCATAGGTTGATTGTTGTCGTTACCTACCCATATTCCAGTAACCAAACGCTCGTCAAACCCCACAAACAATGCGTCCCTAAAATCTTGAGACGTTCCAGTTTTGCCATATTCTTTAATCCCAGGACTAGATGCAGCCCTTCCCGTACCCTCTTTAATTGCTTTGTACAACATAGACTTCAACTCTATAGCACTGTGATTGTCAACTAACCTAGTCGGCTCCCCAGCATCATATTTATATAAAATGTTGTTGGTAGATTTCTCAAATATCGCCGTAATAGCGTGGGGCTTAAACCGCATTCCGCTATTAGCAATGTGAAGCATTGCAGCGGTTAGCTTCAACAAGGAAGTGACATCCGTACCTAATGCAAGGCTTGGAACATTCGAGAGTTTCTCCGTAATACCAAATCTGCGGGCCATATCTATAACTTTATAACGCCCTAGCTTTTCTGATACCTTCACCGCAACAGTATTGACAGAATCCGCAAATGCTTTATCCAACCTCATTAACCCAGCGTATCTGTTGACAAAGTTACGCGGCGACCAGTGATTTACAGTGATCGGAGAGTCCTCAACCATTGAGCCAACAGTAGCACCATTCTCTAACGCCGCTAAGTACACAAATATTTTAAACACAGAACTCGGTTGTCTTTTTGCATACACAGCTCTGTTAAACTGACTATTCGCGTATGAAATACCACCAACCATCGCTTTAATTGCACCATCCCTACCAAGAACAACCCCAGCAGCTTGACCAACGTCATATTTTTTGAAGTTGGACTTCGCCTGTAGCGATATAGCTTTTTCCAAGTCCTCCTGAAGCTGTATGTCGCACGTAGTGTAAACCTTCAAATCACGGTTAGACATACCGATCAAATCCGTCAAGCGCTCCACTACATAATCCGCAAAGTATGGGTTCTGTAAAGCACCCCTCATTCTACCACGCTGCATCACCCTAGGCGGTCGCTCATTTCTTATATCCGTGGAACTGACAAAGCCCATGTCCTCCATACCCTGGAGCACTAACTTAGCACGACGTACAGATCGTAAAGGATTCGTTAATGGAGAAAGACTAGACGGAGCTTTAAGCATACCCGCTAACATTGCAGATTCATACAATGTCAAATGCTCTACAAGCTTACCAAAATAATACATAGACGCAGCGTCTATGCCAAAATTACCACTACCTAAATACACTCTGTTAAGGTAGATACTTAAAATTTCCTGCTTTGTATAAGTTCTTTCCAATCGCAAAGCCAGCAACATCTCTTGAATCTTACGCTTTAGTGTACGTTCAGAGTTCAAAAATATAATTTTTGCTAATTGCTGAGTAATAGTACTACCCCCCTGCACTATTTTGCCCGCTACTTGGTTCCTATAAAGAGCCCTTAAAATACCAAAGATATCGATACCACAATGCTCAAAAAACCTCCTGTCCTCAGCCGCAATTACAGCCTCAATCAAATCTTGCGGTATCTGTTGATATTCTAAGCGTCTACCATACATATCACCATAGTTAGCAAGTACCCTACCTCTAGAATCAAGTATCGTAATCGTCGGCTGCCTTTGAAGATCATGTATGTCAGAGATATCCGGCAAATCTCTCGAGTAGTACAATACCAACAAAAGACACATGCATCCTAATCCAAAAAGCAACACAACAAAGCATTTAAGCAATAATACAAAGATTTTATTTCTTAATATTTTAAATCCCTTCGTTTTCCTCGGCGTTTTACTAGTTTTCTTTTTTAGCATCCCAGACTCACTATACATCAATCAAAAATTCATTCGTCACATATACTCCGTTAATTTGAAAAGTTGGCGTCGTCGGGATTCGGGATTCGGACTTCGTTACGTATAAATATACGCGCTTCGTACTCACCGCTTGCCCTCCTAGCTCCTTTCCAAATTTCCTGTCGTCTATTCTTTTCCATATTCTTGCCACTTTTCATTTATGAGAGGTATATATCCAGTGGCCATCTTGGTTTTGGTGCAAAGCTCAGCTCGTCCACTAACCCAAGACGGAACCTTTCCACACCAGTCCATGCCACCATCGCAGCGTTATCCGTACAAAGAGATAGTGGAGGAGTATATAATTGAAAATTCAGCGACTTCAGCGTCTCATCCAACTCCTGTCTAATGTAAAGATTAGATGCAACACCCCCAGACACCACAAATGCTCTGTTATTCTGCACTCTAGACACCCTTACTGCATGCTTGATCTTCTCTTGCAGTATTTGAACCACAGTTCTTTGAAATGATGCGCAAATGTCAGCTTTCTCTCGCTCTACATCTTCAAGCTTGTCTACAGTCCTTTTAATCGCCGTCTTGAGACCAGCAAACGAAAAGTCACAGCTTTTTTCTTTCAAAAGTGGCTTAGGAAAATCATAAGCATATTTGTCCCCAAAAGCTGCAAGCTTTTCTATTGCAGGCCCTCCCGGATAACTCAAGTTTAACATCTTTGCCACCTTATCAAATGTCTCCCCTAGGGCATCGTCAATTGTCCCACCTAACTTCCTGTACTTGCCTACCCCCAATACCTCAAGAAATTGACAGTGCCCTCCAGAAATTAGCAAAGAAATATAAGGAAAGTCTATATCCTCAACAAGTCTGATCGTTAGTACGTGGGCTTCTAAGTGATTCACTGCAATACAAGGCTTCTTCATCGCAGAAGCAAGCGCCTTGGCCGTCATGACCCCCACTATCAAACCACCTATCAAACCAGGACCCGCAGTAACCGCAAAAGCATCAACACGCTCTAAGTCCAAATTAGCCTCAAAAAGCGCTAGCGATACAAGATCAGTGATGTGCTCTAAATGGTTACGAGCAGCAATCTCAGGAACAACACCACCGTACTTCCTGTGTTCTACCAAATCCGAAACAGTACACAACGACAAGATGGTTTTGTTCTCTGCAACTATCGATACAGATGTCTCGTCACAACTACTTTCTATGCCCATCACTATCATGAATCGATCACTCCTATAGCTTTTTCTGAATGAACACCAGAGATAAATCCATTCCCACAGGCATTTCCAGAGCGCTAGGCTACATCAAACTATTGCTGATTTCACCCTAAGATCTCTTCCATGCTTTTCCAAGCAACGTAGTAGTGAGAAGAGACCTTATATTCGTTAAATATCGCCTTGGTCTGTTCTAGAGGAAATTTCACATCGTGCAGTATAAATATAGTTTATACTACATCCTTCTTTCCAACTTCCAAAACACCCATCTGCACTGAGGTAATCGGTTCTAATGTTTAACTTTTCTTTTATAACAATATTATTCTTATTTTAGAGACAACACGAACCCGCTGCACCATAACCATTTCGTTTTGCTGCGTCAAGGGAAATAAACTTGCAGTTCACTAGCTTCAAAAAGCTTGCATATTGAGCCTTCTCAGAACACAGCTCATACGTCGTCACCTTTACGTCTTAGAGACTGTCCGCGAATTAATTCTGCAAAAGGTTTACTGTGTAAATCTTCACCTCTCTACAAAAGGCACAAAAGTTGACCTTATAGATAGAATAGTCCATTTTATTAAAATAGGCGAAAAGACTAACTTAGCTCAATATCCCGCAAAGTCCCTCTCAAATCGTCACGACAAGCCTGCATTAAGCACAGAAGCCTTAATGCTTAAGGGATCTTATAAAAATGATCTCAAAACCAGGCTTTTCTTCAAAGAAATTATAGGTCCACACTTCCACTTCACAGCCTTCGGTATTGATTGGCTCAAAAGTCGCTGGGCAGAAGCCAATCCACCCACATACCAAGAGTTTGCTAACATGTGGATCACAGAATATGAGTTGAGAAAAATATATTCCAAGACACCTAAAAAAGAGTGGGCCTATATTAATTTTGTCAAAGGTTATTTAAGCGATCACAAGCATGCAACCCGTAGCGACATCCTCAATGCTTGGAACATTGAACGCACAAAACATAAAAATTTAGTAGCCCAATTTTTGAAAGGATACCTATAAATTATTACCGCCATTCCAAATCTTGCCAGCACCCTCAGCTCTCGGTGCCCACTAATACCTTGCTGAGCCCCATATCATCCCCGCTTCATTCTCGTAAATATGAGGCCAATTTGAATCATAGGAAATAACTTTAATTTCCTTCACCAGTAATGGATCTACTAGCGATGATACGCTCATGTTTGAATACCTATGTATATATCGATGATAGCACTCTTTGAATCCTTGCTTCTCTCATCGTAAATTTCAAAATCCGCTATGTAAGCTCTTTCACCTCCTAAGTCAGTCGCTTTCATTCGCCATATGTTCTGCCACATATCGATACACACAGCAGGTATTGAGCCTTGCTCCGAAGTCAATTTTACATACGCTTGCGCAGGGATGGTTAAAACCTCAAAATATTCTGGAAGAGCGTCAATAACATCCACTTCTTCCCCCACAAAGTATCTGTATTCGCCATTCTCATCGCTTTCATAGCCGGTATAAACCCCAAATACTGTTCCCGGGCTCCTACGCCCCCGAATTCGTGTTTGCATACCAGAACTAAGAAACTTTTGCATAGTACGTCCTATTTTCGCAGTATCCGAATTCATTTCACACCAATTCGATGTACGTACACTAATACCAACTAGTCTAATCTCTCCTAGTCGTTCTACACTTTTCCGCATCTTTCCTTATATACTTGTTTTCCTGTTTTCCAATAACACAAAAACAGGTAAAATGTAAGTATATAACCACAACAATACTTTTTACAAAGTAAAGCGTCTAAGTGGACAGAGTGTAAAACATATGGCTACACCAAGCACCACAGGGTTTATGAATGCACTAAATAAAAACTATCTCTCTTTAATCATTTGGATAACTCTCGTCATCGGAGTAGGATTCATCATAGGCTATTCAACCAAACCAGATGTCAGTACCTGGTACAACAGTATACCACGCTCACCTCTTACACCTCCAAATTACGTCTTTCCAATTGTCTGGACTATTTTGTATGCCGTCATAGGTACCTGTGGCTGGATTATATGGTCCTCCAAACCCATTCCACAGCTCCCACATATCAAAGCATTGTATATTCTCCACCTAGTCTTAAACTGGAGCTGGACACCTCTATTTTTCCACTACCATCTCGTCCATATATCACTTCTGGTCTTAGTCGTCATGAATATCCTGGTCAGCATCCTGATTCTGTTGTCTTACTCAACAATTAAATCAGTATCCATACTCATGGCCCCATATCTGCTGTGGATTTTATTTGCAACCTACCTAAACTATTACATACTCCAGCATACCTAAAAACACAAAAGCACTATATACTCCAAACCCACTTTTCTACTTGACTCCCCACATCCATCAAGTAGTATGGTCTCGTGAAATTTTTATACCAATTTTTTAATCCATTCGTTTTAGAAAGTTGGTATTGCTCACCAGGGGTGCTTTGCTAGTTCACATCTTGTCCTATCAAAGCTGAGAAATACCCTTAGAACCTGCTCTGGTTAATACCTGCGGAGGGAGCGTGAAGGATTATGTAAAAACTATCCATCAATAGCATGGTAAGTTTGCAAACTCCTACTCTGTCTTCCTTATCAAGAACAACATGAGGAAGATATGAATAACAGTTTTTTGCAACTCATGCTCGTCACAAATAAACATAACATCCCTACAGACGCTTATCTCCAGTTCGTTGAAGCGTGCCTCAAAGCAGGAGTCACTTCCGTCCAACTCAGAGAAAAATCATTGCAGCTCAAACAATTCCTCCAGTTTGGTCAATCGCTAAAATACCTGCTCGACTCCTACAATGTCCCCTTGATAGTCAACGATCAACTGGAGGCTTGTATAAAGCTTAAAGCAAATGGAATACACTTGGGACAATCAGATACCCCAATTACAACAGCAAGAGCCGCATTAGGACCAGACAAAATCATTGGCCTCAGCGTCAATACCATAACAGAAGCTCAAAACGCACAGACATATTCCCAATCCATAGATTATATAGGCGTCGGCCCAATCTTTCCTACCAACAATAAACCCAACGTACAAACAGTCTGGGGCCTCACTGGATTAACTCAGGTCGCACTCCTTTCATCATTGCCAATTGTGGCAATAGGTGGAATAGATACAGACAACGCAGCTTCAGTAATGCGTGCCGGCGCAACTGGAATCGCTGCCATTGGACTGTTTCACAATGCACAAGATCCATTCCTAATCACCAAAAATTTGATCACAATTATCACAAAGGCGAACCAATGATAAATAATATCCAAAAAACTCTCGCTAACCTGAGAACCAAAAAGCCCCTCATCCTCTGCCTAACTAATCTAGTCACGATGGAGTTTGTCGCAAATACACTTCTTGCAGTCGGCGCCGCACCAATCATGACCACATCCGAAAATGAAATCAATGAACTGGTTAACATCGCATCAGCACTTTACATAAACATAGGAACACTTAATGATCCATTCATTAAATTATCCGCCAAAGCAATAGAAATTGCTCAAAAACACAATGTACCAATCGTTTTTGATCCCGTCGGTGCAGGAGCCACTACCATCAGAACCAACACATCTAAATCAATACTGCCTTTTGCAAAATTTGTGCGAGGCAATAGTAGCGAAATCATAGCCTTGGCAGATCATCACCATCAAACATACGGGGTGGAAGCTACACATACCACCGATGAAGCTGCTTCCATTGCAACGTCTATAAGCAAAAAAAATAACTTGGTGGTAATGGTAAGTGGTCCCGTAGATCTGATCACAAACGGAGATCAGTCGATCAAAGTACCATTTGGTTCCAAACTGATGCAAACAGTCACAGGGATGGGCTGTACCCTAACAGCAGTCATCGCAGCATTTCAATCTATAGAACAAGACCCCTTTCAAGCTGTAATTATCGCCGCACATTACTTCGCCCTCTGCGGAGAAGTGGTCTCAAAAAAATATCAAACCCCAGGCGCATTTAAAGTCGCATTCCTGGACCAATTACATACACCAGATATTCCATCAATGAGAGCACTATATGATCAGCGAAGATAAAATAGTCAAAAGCTTGCAAGACAGCTCACCAGGCGCTTTCATCGGTAATGATGCAGCCATTCTACCACATATCGATTCCAATCAAAGATATGTAATTACCAAAGATTTGCTTGTAGAAGACGTACACTTTCGTACCAAGTACTATACACCTCAAGACCTTGCTCATAAAGCTTTACACGCAAATTTAAGCGATATCGCTGCAATGGGGGCAAAACCTCTATACATCTTGTGCGGCATATCTATTTCACACCAACTCCAAAAGTATGCCGTCGATTTTTTACACTCCATAACTGTAGCATGTGACAAAGCCGGCGTCATACTGATCGGCGGAGATACCACCGCTTCAAAACACCATCTCCTCATCAGTATCACGGCTCTCGGTCATGCACCAGAATGTAATCTCAAACAAAGAAGTACAGCTAAAAACGATGACGTTATTTGCGTCGCAGGAGATCTGGGGTTCGCACACTTGGGCTTCCTCGCCTTAGAACAATCACACACCATCCATCCAAAATACATAAACAGCTTTTTGCGGCCAACAGCAAAAATCAATGAAGGAATATGGCTTGGCACAGTGCCATCTGTAAACAGTATGATGGATATCTCAGATGGATTATACGTAGATTTGAAACGCCTATCTTCAAGCTCAAATAAGCAAGCTGTGCTTGATCTTAACCTTCTGGAAAGCCATCTAACACACGAAGCGTCAGTCCAAGTTGCTTTGCAAGGAGGCGAAGATTATGGACTGCTTTTCACAGCATCCAGAAATTCATTTGACAAAGTAGCTCATGAATTTACACAAAACTTCGGTTACAACTTAAAGGTCATCGGTCATATCACTGACGGTACCGGAATATCCTTTCAAAGAAATAATCAGTACGTCAATGTGACCACCAACTTCTTTACACATTTTGGAGAAGATGCATGACATTTCAAAACATACCAACAGTCAATGACTCAACTAATACTCACACCACAAGCACCACGAAACAACTCAAGACCGCCCTCTCAATCGCAGGATTCGATGGATCCGGTGGCGCTGGAATACAGGCAGACCTCAAAACATTCTCCGCAACAGGATGTTATGGAATGACCGTACTAACAGCTCTACCAATACAAAATACCTGCGGTGTCAGATCTTGCTACGATCTCACCATTTCCTCAATACAAGAGCAACTTCAAGCCATATTTGATGATATCAAACCAGATGCCATTAAAATCGGTATGCTTTTCTCTACCGAAATCATAGAGCTAGTAGCTGCCTTTCTCATCCAAAATGCTAAAGATATTCCAATCGTTTTAGACCCAGTCATGGTTGCTAAAAGTGGAGACACTCTTCTGCAAAATGATGCCATAAAAGCTTTAAAAAAAAGCTTGATACCTATCGTCCACATCATTACACCTAATTTGCCAGAAGCTAAAGCCTTAGTACCAGGTGACGATAAGAATATCTTGGCAAAAAGATTGCTTGATTTGGGGTGCACCTCCGTCCTTTTAAAAGGAGGACATGAAGACTCTCATACTTCAGACGATTTATTCCTATCCGCACGATCTTCAGAAATATTATCAGCGCCACGCATTCATTCTAAAAATACTCATGGCACTGGATGTACTTTGTCCGCAGCCATCGCAAGTTTTATCGGGCAAGGACTCTCTACTTTAGATGCATGTAAAAAAGCTAAAACCTATCTGCACGCCGCAATACTTCATAGCAAAGACATTGCTATAGGAAAAGGACACGGACCAGTACATCATTTCCATCATCTATGGAAATATCTTCCTTCCGATAAAAGATAACACCATGACGCATCGTACAAACCTCATGAATAATCGATAACCGCAGCTTTTTGAGAGTTGATTAAAGCCTCAAGATCCTTAGTGATATCGATGCTTTTTTGAATTCGATCAAGGTTAAATATTTTCATGACGCAAAAACTCTTTGAGCTGATCAAGGCACTCAGGCATATTCTTTCTGCCAAACCCTATTCGGAAATGGTTGCTTGCATAATCATAGATGGATGCAGGCATCAGAAGTACATTCCGCTTATTCACCAGTCGATCACAGAAAGATTCTATAGAACCCGCCCCTTTATATTTTACGAACCCAACGCATCCCCCCTGTGGACGAACCCACTCAAAAAGATGGCTGTATTCTATGAAAAACTGATCGAGAAGTTTGAGATGATCAGCAACGATTTTATTGTTCCGTTCCAAGATCGCATCCTTATTACGCAAAGCAATTAGAGTTAATATCTCAGAAGGTGCACTATTGCAGATGGATGTATAGTGCTTCATTTGCTCTATCTTTTTAAGCATTGGTTGATCTTGGCATGCAATCCAACCTATTCGAAGACCCGCCATACCAAACGCCTTGCTCATAACACCGAGAGACAAAGCTTTGTTATAAATGCATGCAGCAGGAGGCGCCCAAGGTTGCTCAGGCTTGCCAAGCAGCCTATAAACTTCATCGGAAAATAACCATATACCATTTGACTCGCATATCTCTACCAGGGATTTTAGCTCACCTTCTTCAATCACCTGCCCAGTAGGGTTATGAGGAAAATTAATGATAATGCACTTTGTATTTGATTTAATAGTCCTTTGGATCGCATGTAAATCAATACGCCAATCATTTTCTTCTTTTAGCTGTATTTCTGTAATATTCGCACCACGAGACTTTGGAATTTCAAAGAGTGATTGATAACAAGGCGTTAAAACGATTACATGATCTGCAGCCGCAACAATAGCATTAAGCGTACAGAATATTCCTTCTTCGGCCCCCGCAAACGTGAGTATGCTACCTGCTTTAAGTCCAGGATATAATTCCTCTGCTACCGTTTCGCGCAAAGCTGGCAACCCAGGGACTTCAGTATATCCAAGACGTAAGTGCTGCCATAAATCCATTTGCCGTGAACTGGCCATACCTATAATTTCTGACATATGAAAGCTCTCAGCATCCGAGCAGCATAACAAATACTTTGCTACAAATTCGTATTTTGCCAGGTATTCCTCTAATTTAAAAATTTCCATTAATTCCTCCATTCCTTCAAATATTTAAAAACAGTCGCCCTGCCCAAGCCAAGAACTTTTGCTACATAATCTGCTGCATTTTTTTCATGAAATGCTCCAAGATCAAATAAATGCTTAGCCAAAGTTTTTTTGTCATTTTGAGATAAATGATCGAATGACAGGTTATGATTCTGCAAATAAGAATGGATACTGATATGCAATTTTTCTTTCCAGTCATTAGTAAAAAGTGACTGAGGCTGATTACCCATTTGAAGTAAGGCGGTACTTAACTCTTGCATCTTACTGAATGTTGAAATATCGCAATTGATACACAGAAGATATTTACCCTCAAGTATTACTGAGATGGACTTTACAAGTCTGCCATCAAAGTTAACTTTTGGATAGACTATTCGGTCTATATTATTGAGTCCTTCTGCATCCAGAAGACTTGGATCAGATACTTTACGCTTAGAAAGTTTACCATTGACATACACAATACTGTCTTGAGCGATATCATGCACGACAATCTCTACTAAAGGATCCATCAACTCAACAATAGCATCGCATATTGGAATGTAATTGGATAACATTATTTACACCTTATAGTCTACATACTATAGTAGTATGTATTATTTAGTATCGATTGTCAAGCAAATTAAGACTAAAAAGTCTACACAAAAAGTGACACTAAGTTGATGTCGTATAATGAATCATATCGTGAAACAACACTGCACCATCAGAAAGGTTACGGTATCCATGAGGAAGGGATGCATCAAACCACAATCCCTCATGCTCACTTGTAATTAACCACTATTAATAAAGTCAACGATATCAATAATTCTATAAAAATAATTACTGGTAGCGACATTGCTAGACACACCGCTCAAATGAAACAGCACAGGTACTTTTGCAAATCCCTTAGGGGTTTTTAACCTTGATATCTTTTTTTGCATTTCAGTAATAATATCGCTGCTAATTTCACCTCTTTTGAACTTGAATTCACAAATAAACAAGCTATTTGTTTTGGTCTGCACTAAATAATCGATTTGACACCCTTGTTGAGTTGTGGTTTTTGTTTGTCTATAAGGTCCGCTACGCACAATATCAACTGGTGAAATGCCTAATTTTTGAAGCAATAACCGACGGTTTTGCAAAAGCAGTGCTTCAAGTTGCAGGCCTATATGGGTCTCAAATCCTGGCATAGTCGAAAGCGGCACTTGATCGAATCCACCGTCTTCAATAGCACTTGCATTTGGCTCAATGACTTTCAGATAAAATCTCATATATTGGTCTGAGATTCTATATAAGCTCTGTTTTAAGGGGTGCGCTGTTTTGAATGACCATAAGGATTGTTTAACAACAAAGCCTGCCACAATCAGATGCTCCATCATTTGACTCAGAGTACCGCTGTGCGCAAATTCTATGCTTTGCCTAATTTGCAATAAAGTTCTGGCACCATCCTTCAGGCTATCCAAGATCTTCTTGTACGTAGCACCTTTGCCATTAAATAGGTCGTGAAAAATACGATCGAACTCCGTTACCAGTAAGCCGTTTTTTTCAAAGGCAAGCTGCTTGATATTATCTTCAGCTGTTTGAGCAGGATTAAACTGCTCCAAATACCATGGCACTCCACCAACAATGGTGAGCAGCTTATACATATCATAATGAGAAAGCTTCATGCCGAGCGTTCTTAAAAACTCTGCACTTTCAGGGATTGATAACGGCTCTAAGCTGATGGTGAGATTTACACGTCCAAAAAACGCAGTACTCTTTAAGATATTTTCTTCAATCCAGGTTGATACCGAGCCGCAAAAGACAAGTAATACGTGAGTCGTTTGCTTATCCCACCAAGCTTTAAGCTTAGCAATAAAACTTGGGTCTTTTGATCCCATCCACGAAATCTCATCAAGCATGATGATATCCCCAGGCTTAACATGAAGGCTCAAATGCTCAAAGGCATCACTCCAATCTAGGAAAGTCATAGGTGGAATTTTTAACATTAGTGCGAATTGCCGTGCAAAATGATCCCTTTGTTCTTGGGGAGAAATTCCGCCTTCCGGAGCGAGTCCTGCAAAACTCCAAAATGTTTGACGACCGGATATTTTGGCAAACTCTGCTATAAGTCTACTTTTTCCAATTCTTCTACGTCCTTTAACAACACAAAGAGCAGCAATCTTCTTTCTGTGCAGACTTTTTAGGCGCTCTAATTCCGCCTTACGGCCAATAAATGTGGTTTCAAACATGACAACTATTATAATGCTTAAGATATATTATATCATGTCTTGAGCATTAAGTTAAGTCAACAATAAATTGCTCAAGATGATGTTCTTAGCTTCTTGAGATCTGACGGTGCTATTTATCATGTCCTCTAGGTTTCATATTTCAGTACCTAAGGCATACATCCTATCTCCGTCGGATTTTTTCAAGAGAACTTCTCCCACCATCACTGTGAGCAAAGCCCCCTTAGAGCCTGTCCGCAAATTAATTGGAATGAAAAGAATTCGGGCAATAGTTGTCTGTGAAGTTGTTGGAAAAGGCAAATGGATGCCCGTTTTCACGCACTGCTGTCCGGGGAAAAAATTAAAGTTAAACTGTATTTATTTGTTAGTTGGCGTAAGTCTTTGATTTCAGGTATATTTCCTGTTGCAA
>NZ_SCFA01000002.1 GCF_004210275.1 Rickettsiales endosymbiont of Peranema trichophorum | reverse complement strand
CAGTATACTCTCTTGTGTTCATGCTTAGTACAACCCATTGTATACTATTCCGAATACTTCCTCCAGATGTTTTATGCAGCTTCTTACCAGTCAATCAAAGAAGCATAATGCAGTAATAATGTATATGAATTATGATCTTCATCAGATACAACATCTATCGCTTGTTGCAATAGGTGTGGGAGACGCAATAAACAGATGGGGGAGAGAGGAAACCTTGGTATTTTAAAAGTTATACTACTATCCACACTTTCTGTATGTTGTGGTCATCGTTGTGCGTTGCCATCACCATTGGTTTGCGGGTCATCAACCTTCATGGTATATCCATACAATCTGACTGTTTGAATGACGTCTATACCGTCTGGGCTCTGACTCAGCAGTGTCTTACGTAATCTGGTCATGTGTACATCTACAGTCCGAGGACCAACGTAAAAGTCTGTTCCCCAAATCATATCCATGATGATTTCTCTTGATAAGACTCTGCCAGGGTGCTCCATCAGGATCTGCAAAAGCTTAAATTCTATTGGTGATAGTTTAACGACTTTGCCGCCTTCCCTTGTGACCGTACGGGATGATATGTTCATGACAATATCTTGGAACTGCATTTGTTTGCCTGAAAATGCTGGTCTGAGTCTTCTTAAGACGGCCTTGATTCTTGCAATTAATTCTGATTGAGTAAATGGCTTAGTCAGATAGTCATCTGCCCCAACATTAAGTCCAACGATTCTATCGTGATCCTCAGATTTCCCAGATACCATTATGATTGGAATATTTTGAGTATCCGCAGCTTCCCTAATGTGCATACAGACGTCAATACCAGACATTTTATCCATTAACATCCAGTCTAATATGATGAGATCTGGCTTGAAGTTTGTTGCCATGTATATAGCATCTGTTGGACTCGCGGTAACCTGTATATGATAACCTGCTTTTTGCAGGTTGTATTTGATGAGGTCTGATACCGTCTTTTCGTCCTCAACCAGTAATATGGAAGGGGTCAGCTCTTTTATTGTCATATGTGGTTACAAATCTATAGTTGTCACATTTCAATATACACTAAGTTTTCAATTTGATTAAGATAATTCTGAATTCAAAACCACGGGCAGCATCTTAAAGGTTGTTGATTGTTTGTATAACAGCCCTTATATCACACAAAACGGAAAAATCTAAGAAATTTGCTTGACATACCTCATCTAAATTGTTTCTTTGAACTTTGCTTATTTACCATTAAATAAAAAAGTGATCAGTAACGTAAAAACAGTATGCTTCTTGGGAGTGGAATGCAAGGAAGTAGATGTGCAGGTCCATATAGCCTCTGGTTTGCCCAGATTTAATATCGTTGGCCTTCCCGATAAATCTGTGGCTGAGTCCAAGGAAAGGGTAAGAGCTGTCTTTCATAGCATAGGCGTACAGTTTCCTATGAAGAGAATCACTATCAATCTATCTCCTGCAGACATTTTGAAAGAAGGAAGCCACTTTGATCTACCAATTGCAGTTGGTATGCTAATAGCGTTAGGGACGATTAAGAAAGAATTTGTAGAGCGATATTTGATTATGGGGGAACTATCGCTGGATGGTAGACTGAAGGGAGTCAGTGGAGTCTTACCAGCTGCAATATTTGCAAGGCACTCTAATCTAGGGCTGGTTTGTCCAGAATCTAACCGAGAGGAAGCTGCATGGTCTTCTAATGCCAATGTTCTTGCTATTTCCTCGTTAATGGCATTGTTAGATCACTACGGTGGTAAAAACAGATTACCACATCTATGTCCAAAGGTTTATAACACAACAAGGCTCAAATATCCTGATTTAAAAGATGTCAAGGGACAGAAAGTGGCAAAGAGGGCACTTGAAATTAGTGCAGCTGGAGGTCATAGTCTTCTGATGGTTGGTCCTCCAGGTTCTGGCAAATCGATGTTAGCTAAAAGATTGCCTGGAATACTACCGGAATTAACTTTAGATGATGTACTAGAGATTAGTACAATTGCTAGCATTGCGGGTTTACTGAACGATGAGAAAGGCGTCGTCTTGGAAAGGCCTTGTCGATCGCCACATTCCTCTGCTTCTGTTGCTGCTATGGTTGGTGGTGGACGGAACGCATTGCCTGGGGAGGTGACTTTGGCTCATAAAGGTGTGTTGTTTTTAGATGAGCTGCCTGAATTTTCCAGGGGTGTTTTGGAGTCACTAAGGCAACCTATAGAAGCTGGAAATATCAGTATAGCTAGAGTCAATTCTCATGTTACTTATCCCTCTAATTTCCAATTGATTGCGGCGATGAACCCATGTAGATGTGGTTATTTTGGCACTAGCAATCAAAATTGTGCTAAAGCACCTAGATGTGCACAAGACTATCAAAACAAAATTTCAGGTCCCATACTTGATAGGTTCGATTTAAGGGTAGACGTACCGAGTACCAATATCTTTGATATGGGAGATGAGCAATCTGAGTCAAGTGCAGAGGTTGCTCAAAGAGTATCTAGAGCAAGAGAAATTCAAAGAGAAAGGTATAAAGGTACTAACATTTCCGTTAATGCTCTTGTGGATGTTCAGTTGTTAAATGAAGTTGTAATCATGGACAGTGAGTCGGCGAGTTTACTAAAAACAGCTGTGGATAAGTTTCAATTGTCTATGCGAGGGTTTTACAGAGTGTTAAAAGTTGCAAGAACAATTGCGGATTTAGAAGAAAAAGAAGACGTGAGAAAAAGTCACTTTGTGGAAGCGCTATATTATAGAATGTGTGGTACACTGCAGTAGTATTGCGGCTTACCAGTGCAATTGAAATTAAAGGAGTATTAAAGATGCAAAAAACCTATACTGTGGCAGGTTTCAAAAGGTTGGATGTAATTGTTGGAAATGTGACAAGGCCTATATGTGAAAAGAATGGACTGGCGGTTTTATATAAAATAATAGGCAACTGGTCTGATATCGTGGGCACAAGGCTCGGTAGTATTTGTTATCCTGTGAACATGGTGTTTGGTAAAAATGGACGAGGTAACACTTTAAAAATAGCAGTTGAGAACCCCGGCTATGCAATAGAATTACACACAAATGAGCGTAATATTTTGGAGAGAATTGCGATGTACATGGGTTTTCGTGCTGTTAATAAAGTCAAAGTTGAGATAGTACTTAGGTCTTCCTCATCCAACTCTACAATCAGTGATTATAATGGTGGCACAGCAAATCCTTCGATACCTCATCAAAAAGATATCACCCAAGAATTAGCTGTAGCACTAGAATCTGTTGGGGACAATGAGTTGAGGAAAACTTTGGAAGATATCGCTATGATGCTATAAGTGTTGCGTTGATATGAAAAGATGCGAAAAGGTCCAAGAACATGTATTGTAAGGTTTTAGAGAAGTAATGAGTAAATAAAGTGTGTGAATCAGTTTGTGACAATATTATGATTAAGGAATTTTCTATATGACGCTGTTAAACTTAAACTCTATTAGTAAAAATTTCAAGCAAGGTAAAGAGTTCTTGACCATTCTCAGCGATGTATCTCTTAGCCTCTCTAGTGGTCAAATAATATCGATTGTAGGAGCTTCTGGTTCCGGTAAAAGCACGCTGTTGATGATCATAGGGTTGCTGGAATCCCCAGATTCTGGGTCTATATTATTTGATGGTGTTGATTGCACAACTCTTGACGATCAAGGTCAGACAAAAATGCGTAGGGAAGCTATAGGCTTTGTATATCAATATCATCACTTGCTACCTGAGTTTTCTGCGCTTGAAAATGTCATGCTTCCAAGAATGCTGATCAGTTCAAATGCTAGATCGATAAGAAAAGAAGCTATGCAATTGTTAGATCAACTTGGCCTATCACAGCGCTGGAACCACATACCATCAGAATTATCTGGTGGTGAGCAGCAACGTGTAGCAATCGCAAGAAGCCTAATTAATAAGCCCAAAATAATACTTGCAGATGAACCAACTGGTAACTTGGATCAGGACCAAGCTGTGAACACATTAAATCTTCTGATTCAAGAGGTGAAAAGCAGAGGTGTTGGTGCTATAATTGTAACTCATAATCTTGAATTTGCCAGAAAAACTGATAAAATACTGACGTTGTCACATGGTAGGCTACAAGAGTATAAATAAGGATAAGGCGGAGTATGTAAGTCATGAGTAAGCAGTGTGATACCACTTCTTTGGATAGGATTTCTGGGAACTTAGAGCGTAGGGATACTGTGAGTCCATCGCTCAGGCCTACGAAATTGACTGAATTTATAGGGCAGTCACATCTCAAAAACAATCTCTCTGTATTTATAGAGGCTGCAAAATCGAGGGGTGAAGCATTGGATCACGTTTTATTTTATGGTCCACCAGGTTTAGGTAAAACCACACTTTCTCAAATTATTGCAAATGAGCTGGGAATTAGTATTCGTACAACTGCTGGTCCTTTACTATCCAAATCTGGGGATTTAGCGGCGATATTAACGAACCTCCAGGAGCATGATGTACTTTTCATCGATGAGATACACAGGTTGCCAAATGCTGTTGAGGAAGTGCTATATCCTGCTATGGAAGATTACTCACTTGATCTGGTAATAGGTGAGGGGCCTGGCGCAAGAATGATGAAGCTGAAGCTCCCCAAGTTCACTCTTATAGGAGCTACAACCCGTCTCGGACTTTTGACCAATCCATTGCGTGATAGATTTGGTATACATTTCAAATTGGATTTTTATTCCGTAGACGAACTGATACAAGTTGTGAAGCGTTGTGGTGCCATTTATGACATCCATTTTAGTGATGTTGCTGCATTAGAGTTGGCTAAGTGTGCTAGAGGTACTCCAAGGATTGCAGCAAGGCTAGTCAAAAGGGTCAGAGATTTCGTATCAGGAATAGGACTCAAAGTGATTGAAAAGGAGCATGTGAAAGAAACGCTGCAATGTCTAAATATAGACCACTTTGGTTTAGATGCTTTTGACAGAAAGTACATTGCTTATATTTATAACAATTATAAAGACCAGCCTGTCGGTATTGAAACTATTGCTGCTGGATTATCAGAGGACAAAGGTACGTTGGAAGATACAGTGGAGCCTTACTTACTACAGATAGGTTTCATTACAAGAACTCCAAAAGGACGTGTAATAACATCTACATGTGTTGAGTATATTCAGCAAATGTAATGGTTGCTGATGACATAGTGCACGTCACGTAAGTTGACTTTATAAGTTTGACTATACGTGTCTGTGTGATATCATCGACAGCGTTTGTTTGATACGATCTAACGTTCAAGCTTGTACTAATGCTTATTTGTGAGACAACATATGTTCAGAGGATTTAGAGGACTATACACAGCTCTTGCTACACCGTTTGTGGATGGAAAACTCGATTTAAAAAGTTTTAAAAGACTCATTGAATTTCAAATGAGCGGAAATGTAAGTGGAGTAGTAGTGTTAGGAAGTACAGGCGAAGCTGCAACTCTTACTGTTGACGAGAGGGCAACTTTGATATCCACCTGTATGAATGTTGTGAAAACACACAACCCAGACGTGAAAGTAATCGTTGGTACAGGTTCAAATTCCACGGCAACTACCCTTGAATATACGAATCATGCTAAGATGCTTGGTGCGGATGCAGCTCTTGTGGTCTGTCCTTACTATAACAAGCCATCAGATGATGGAATATATCATCACTATAAACACATTAATGACAATGTGGATTTGCCAATATTGGTATATAACGTTCCCGGGAGAACCGTCACAGACATTTCAAACGAAGTGATATTGCGCCTCTCAGAATTGAAAAACGTGGTAGGTGTAAAAGACGCCACTGGCAATTTAAGTAGGCCTTTGCTGCTAAAGGAGCAGTTGGAGAAAAGACTGACCAAAATTCAAAAGGAGTTTGTACAGCTTTCTGGTGAAGATGATACTGCTGTGATTTTTAATTTAAGCGGAGGGGTAGGGTGCATTTCAGTGACTGGGAATGTAGTACCTAAAGAGCTTGCAACTATGCAGGAGCTAAGCTTAGAAGGCAAATATGATGAGGCAATATCGATGCAGATGCGATTTAATGAGCTAAATAAGGCGATGTTCATTAGAAGTAATCCGATGCCTGTCAAATACGCATTATACAAGCTTGGTATCATCTCAAGTCCTGAGCTGCGGCTACCACTCCTCGCTCTTGCCGATCCTTACTGTGCCGTTGTTGATAAAGCTTTAAAAAGTTTAGAGCTGATATGATACCGCCATTGCGCAATAACGTTCTGATAGGTCATCAACGGGAATTTGCTAGGTTAGTGGATGTTTACAAAAATGGAGGCATAGAACGTCCGTGGCTCCTCTTTGGTCCTACTGGAGTTGGAAAAGCGACTCTGACTTATAGGTTTGCAAAGTTTTTGTTACACATGCCATATCATGTTGATGGGGAGTGGCAAGACGACATTATTACGCGGAAGGTAGAATCCCTCAGCCATCCTGATCTGATGGTGGTGGATTCAGAATACATTGCAGGTGAAAAAAGAAAGCGGCCACATATTGGTGTTGATGAGATCAGAAACATCATCAAGTTTTTAAGGCTGACTCCTATAGAATCAACGTATAAAATTGTTGTGATAGACGGAGCAGATAAAATGAATGCAAGTGCCTCTAACGCTTTACTGAAGCTATTGGAGGAGCCTGTAGGAAATGTGGTAGTCTTTCTTATTTCAGACTTGCTATCTGGAATGTCCGCAACTATCAGGTCCAGGTGTATGAGATTAAGGCTTGATAAGTTGAGTTTTGAAGATTTTCTTCAAGCTTTGAAGTTAAATACTGGTGATGTATCAGACATAGATGGAAAGAAACTATATGACATTACATTTGGCAATTTGAAACTATCTGTAATGATGCTTGAACAAAATGGATTAGGGTTACTGGAAGAACTTGAACACGTCTTATCTTCGCGTTCTGTTAATAGGCTTTTGAAGTTTGTGGAGTCATTCAATATAGAAAACGAAAATTGGCAAATATTTAAGTACCTGCTGTTACACGCTGTGTCGAAGAACTTAAGGAGCGCACCGAGGTGGGGACAAGGCACAATAGATGGTGTGGTAAGTGTAGACAATGTAAACAGGATGCTATATGAGATAGACACGATGTATTTGGATAAACAACAAGCTTTAATTGCAAATTTGGTGGCAAATGACAGGATCCCTTGCTGGTAAAAAATTGGTACGAGTGATACACATGATCATGTTCACTGTGTTTTTTGATCAACTGTCGAAACATTGTATATTGGGGCTGCGCAACCTAAATATGGACATGCTGCCAATTCTAAACATGAAAATTGTATGGAACTATGGAGTAAGCTTTGGATTTTTCAATAATCCTGGTCAAGATCAAATGCTTTTGTGTGGAATCTCGATTTTTGCGATTATTCTCTTGTTACTGTGGATGTGGAACGAGGAGGATGAGGAATACGTGGTGGTAGGTGCGATGATAGTAGGTGGGGCCTGTGGTAACCTGATTGATAGAATAATCCACGGTGCTGTTCTGGACTTCATCGACTTTCACATACTTGACTATCACTATCCAACATTCAATTGGGCAGACGTATTTATTGTAATTGGTGCTATTCGTATCATATATCGATCCTACTGTATGAGTGCAAAAGATCTAACTGATGTATGATTCAAATTGCAGTACATCATTTTTGGCTGTGATACAAATTTTACATCCTTCCTTGTAATGGCCAGATAACATTTGTTCTGCTACAGGATTTTGTATGTATTCCTGTATTACACGTTTAAGTGGTCTTGCTCCATAAACGGTGTCGTAGCCTTTTTGCGCAAGCCACTCTTTTGCTGACTTATCCACTATCAGCTCCATTTTCCTTTCTGCCAGCAATTCTACCAAACTTTGCAACTGTATGTCTACGATCCCTCCCATATTATCCCTGTTTAGGCGGTCAAATATTATAATTTCGTCTAGTCTGTTTAAAAATTCAGGTTTAAACGAGTGCTTTACTATATTCATTACTTTATCTCGTACCTGTTCCACCGTGTTACCTTCAGGGAGGGCAGCAATATGTTCTGCTCCAAGGTTAGATGTGAGAATAATGACGGTGTTTTTAAAATCTACAGTTCTACCGTGACTGTCAGTAAGCCTACCTTCGTCTAGAACTTGTAAGAGAACATTGAAAACGTCTGAATGGGCTTTCTCAATTTCATCAAATAGTATCACTTGATATGGTCTCCTTCTAACAGACTCCGTGAGTATACCGCCTTGATCATATCCTACATACCCGGGAGGTGCTCCAATGAGTCTAGCTACACTGTGTTTTTCCATGTACTCAGACATATCTATTCTTACCATTGCTTTTTTATCGTCAAAAAGAAACTGGCATACAGCTTTACATAGTTCTGTTTTACCTACACCTGTCGGCCCTAAGAATAAGAAAGAACCGATAGGCTTGTTTTGATCAGCCAATCCTGCTCTTGCTCTTCGTACCGCGCTACACACGGACTGTACTGCAGCGTCTTGACCTACCACATGCTCTTTAATATGCTGTTCCATTGATAGCAGTTTTTCTTTTTCTCCTTCCAGCATCTTGTCGACTGGTATGCCTGTCCACTTTGATACTACTAGAGCTATATCATCTTCAGAAATGACTTCTTGTAGTAGTTGATTTTCTCTAATCGTGTCTGTTTCCTGAATTTTCTTTTGAAGCTCTGGAATTACGCCGTACATCAATTCTCCAGCTCTTCCAAGATTGCCACTTCTTTGTGCGATATCAAGGTCATTTTTAGCCTGCTCTAGTTTTTCTTTGTTAAGCTTTAATTCATGAATTTTAAGCTTCTCCGCATGCCATCTACCGCTTAAATCCAAGGACTCCCCTTCTAGTGTTGCCAATTCAGATTTTAATTGTTGTAGTCTTTCCTTGGATTTGCTGTCGTCTTCTTTTTCCAATGCCATTACTTCAATTTTAAGCTGCATGATCTTTCTATCAAGTTCGTCCAATGCTTCTGGCTTACTATCTACCTGCATTCTGAGTCTGCTAGCTGCTTCATCTATCAGATCTATCGCCTTATCTGGTAGGAATCTTTGAGTAATGTATCGATTGGACAGATTGGCAGCCGCGATAATTGCATGATCGCTTATTCTAATGCCGTGGTGTACTTCATATTTCTCCTTTAATCCACGTAGCATTGAAATAGTATCAGTGACGCTGGGTTCGGCTATGAATACTGGCTGAAATCGCCTAGCTAAGGCAGCATCTTTTTCTATGTGTTGTCTGTACTCGTCTAGTGTAGTAGCGCCTATACAATGCAGCTCACCACGAGCTAATGCAGGTTTGAGGAGGTTAGAGGCATCCATCGCTCCATCTGCAGCTCCTGCACCGACAAGGGTGTGCAGCTCATCTATAAATAATATGACCATACCATTTGTGGAGGATATCTCGTTTAACACTGCTTTTAAGCGTTCCTCAAACTCCCCTCTGTATTTTGCACCTGCTATTAATGCTCCTAAGTCTAGCGTAAAGAGCTGTAAGTTTTTGAGGCTGTCTGGTACATCGCCAGATATCATCCTCAGTGCCAACCCTTCAACTATTGCAGTCTTACCAACCCCTGGTTCACCTATTAACACAGGGTTGTTTTTAGTTCTTCTAGATAGGACTTGTATTGTACGTCTTATCTCTTCATCTCTTCCTATTACAGGATCAAGTTTGCCGGTAGCTGCGAGTGCTGTAATGTCCTTTGCATACCTTTTTAATGACTCAAATGTATCTTCTGCATTTTGAGATGTTGCTGCTCTTCCTTTTCTCATTTTTTCGATTGCTGTGACGATTTGATTCTCGTTGATTTTAGAATTTTTAAACGCACTGGCAATGACAGTACCCTGCACTTTGACAAGTGCTTGCAAAATTCTTTCAACCGTTACGAATGTATCTCCCAGCTTTTTAGCTATTGCTTCAGATTCGGTCAATACCTGTGCTGTTTCTGGTGTCATGAAGAGCTGCCCGGCTCCTGATCCGCTAATCTTTGGTAATTTGTCTAACGCTGTTTTTACCTCATCTTGAATTTTAGAGGGCTCAGCACCACAAGACGTCAACAACCTGTATATCAAGCTGTCATCTTCTTGCAATAAAGCGTATGCAATGTGTTCAGGGGTAAATGTCTGATGGTTGGATGCCAACGCTGATGTCTGCGCTTGCTGTATCACAGTTTTTGCTCTTTCGGTAAATGATCCAAGGTTCATGTTGCCCTCTTGTATGTGTATCTATCAATATATACCAATATATAATTCTGATGACGTACGATACAAGTCCGGAATCAAAAAAAAGAGCGTTTTGAATTTTTGAATATTACAATGACAGAATGTTTGCTTTTATCATTGTAATATTTGAAACTCCGTATCTTCTATGCATTAACACGGCAAAATTATTTGGTATTATGAACTGAGCCTTTGAATGCTCTATAATAATGACATGCTCATTTGCAATCCAGTTGCCTAAGCTTAGTGCTTGTAATGTTTTTTCAATCAACTCTGGATGAGTGTATGGAGGATCCAAAAAAATAAGCTCATACCGTTTGTTGGATCCCTGTAGTTTGCAAACGTCAAACAAAACACACTCGGCATTTGTGATATGAAGCTTCAGTAGGTTTTGTCGACACGTATTCAATGACTGATGATTATTATCGATAAAAGTGGCATAACGTGCTCCTCGGGATAGCGCCTCTATTCCAAAAGCTCCTGAACCTGCAAACAAGTCTAAAACATTAGCATTCATAAGGAAGTCGGCGTCAAGCTCTTTATGGCTTCCTATAATGTTAAATATTGCTTCTCGTACTCTTTCTGTTGTCGGTTTTAAAATTTGATACGAGTTTTTACCTCCACTAATTTGTTGATTTTTATATTTACCAGCTATAATGCGCATTGAATTGTGAAGTGTAATAATAAGTTAAGAATGCCGCAAAACTTGAGCGACCAGTAATTTTATGATATAAATCAAAACTATAGCAATAAATTAACCGCAATGTACACAAAAAAGTCAGGAGCTATATGAAATTAGAGTATTTAGAGCACCAATCGATAAGACAACCTCAGCAACTGGTGATACTGTTGCATGGATATGGTGCCAATGGTCATAACTTAATCTCATTAGCTTCATCATTTTCAAAAGCATTGCCAAATGCTCTTTTCATTGCACCACATGCTCCATTTCAACTAAGTGGATATCATCACGAAGCATTTCAATGGTTTGCTTTTGATCAGAATGATAAGCAGAGTATGGTCCATGGGTTGGAGGAGGCTGCTAGGATTCTATGCGACTTTATCGAGGATCGCATATCAGTCATGTCGTTAAAGCCACAGGATGTAGTTTTGATAGGTTTTTCTCAAGGCACTATGGTTGCTCTGCATGTGTTGTTATACAAAATGCCTGTACGTTGTGTGGTGGGATATTCAGGTATGTTGTTGTCACACTCCAGGCCTATTGTTGAGCACGCTAATGCCTCAAACGTTTTACTTATACATGGAGCGAAAGATTCGATAATACCTTCACATGCAATGTATGAAGCACAAGAAGCATTAGTAAAACTTGGCATAACTTGTGAGGCTGTGATCAGGCCCAATCTTGCTCACAGTATAGACAATGAAGGTCTAGCGAAAGCTGGATCATTTCTAGCTAACGTTTTTAAGGAATGAGCTCCATGAGGACTTTTGAAAGTGCTATAAAAGCTGTTCATAGATGGTGGGCCTCAATAGACTCTTTTGTGCTCATTGCTGTGTTGGTGATCATATCGATAGGGGCGATGCTGATAATTACATCCAGTCCACCGGTGGCAGAGAGATTGCGTCTACATTCATTTTATTTTGTGCACAGACAGTTGGTCTTTTTAGTGCTGGCTATGGTTATTATAGTCTCGCTGTCTTATTGTTCAGATAAAACGATTAAAAAATTAGCGCTGTCTGGATATGTATTGTTCCTCGTGTTGCTAGTAGTTGTGATGTGCTACGGCGATGAAACAAAAGGGGCAAAGCGTTGGATCAGCATTTTTGGTTTTTCGATACAGCCATCGGAATTTTTGAAGCCATTTTTTGCGGTCATTAGTGGATTGATACTATCAGAACGATATACTAGGTCAAGTATACCCGGTTTTACAACTTGTTCGCTGCTTTATCTGATGATTGTGTCGCTGTTGATCTTACAGCCAGATATAGGTATGACAATATCGTTTACTGTGACAATGATGAGCCAATTTTTTATTGCAGGTCTTCCAATGACCTGGATCTTGGTTGTAGTGCTCCTGAGTATAGTTGGAGGTGTTGGGGCGTATGTTTTGTTGCCACATGTTACAAAGCGCATAGATAGCTTTTTGAATCCACAAGAATACTCAAATTACCAAGTAACCAAATCGCTTGAGGCTTATATCAACGGTGGCCTATTTGGTCAAGGGCCTGGGGAAGGCGTTGTGAAGGCAACTTTACCGGATTCGCACACTGATTTTATATTTGCTGTTGCTAGTGAGGAGTTTGGTGCGGTATTTGCGGCCACCGTAGTGTTACTGTTTTTCTTTGTAGTGTGTAGGGGTTTTCTGAGGATTTCAAAGGAGACTGACCTATTTCACATATATTCTGTGACTGGTTTATTATCATGTTTTGCATTTCAAGCTTTATTTAACATTGGTGTCACGCTACACATTTTTCCAACTAAAGGGATGACGCTGCCTTTCATTAGTTACGGTGGCTCATCTGTGTTGTCATTTGCAATTACTATAGGCTTTTACCTCAGTTTGACCAGAAAACGATTTAATGGTGTTAGCTCGCTTGAGTTATATCAAAAACGTGATAAGCTTTTAGGTGCTATGGTTTACTCGCCAAATCACTAGCCGCATCACTAGATTTTGAACTGTATTGGTACTTTATAGTTATCATGGAAGTGAACATTTCTCCAAACTTGAAAGACGCAATAACGAGCTGGGCCTCATACATATTAAACGTGAAATGTTATTCGCAACACACCTACATTGCCTATACGAGGGACTTGATGTACTTTTTATCATTTATGTTAAAGCATCATGGTGTAGATGAGGTTGATGTTCAATTATTAGAAAAGCTGGACATTCAAGATTTTAGGGCATGGCTAGCGTATAGAAAGCAGCAAGGTGTCAAAAACATTTCTAACGTAAGAGCGCTCTCTACGATGCGGAATTTTTATAGGTATTTGAAAAAGCATGAAGTGCTTGATAACCAGAGCATATCGGGCGTTAGAATTCACCATGTTCGGAAGGCTCTGCCAAAAGCTCTAACGCCAGAATCAGCGATCGCGGCTCTTAGTACAATTGAGTCAATGCAGGTTAAGGATTGGGTTGGTGCGAGGGACAAGGCCATACTACATCTGTTGTATGGGGCAGGTCTTAGAATAGGAGAAGCTTTGTCGTTGAAGCTTTCGGATATTCCGGAATTTCCCAACATGAACCTATCTGTTGTAGGGAAGGGCAAGAAGAACAGAGTAGTTCCGCTGTTGCCGCAAGTATTAAATTCGATACTTGCCTACATGAAGATTGCTCCTCATAGTTCAAAGCAGGAGTTATTGTTTATAGGCTCAAGGGGGAAGGGTTTGCATCCTGATGTGTTTCGCAATACCATTAGAAAATTGCGTCAGTATTTAGGTCTACCACCATACACATCGCCACACGCTTTTCGTCATAGTTTTGCGACTCATTTACTTGGAAACGGTGGAGAGTTGAGAATAATACAAGAGCTTTTAGGACATGAAAGTTTGTCTTCAACTCAACGTTATACCAAAGTTGATATTGCAAGTTTGACCAGTGTATACCAATCCTGTCATCCCAGAGCCACCACAACAGAAGAGCAATAAGCGGATGTTGGTTTGCCCACTAAGATTTATTGAACGCAGTCTGTACTATTGGTCTCGTATTGGTGAACATACTCAAATTTGTTCCCATGATCTGATGCATTTGAAAGACTGCTAAAAGCTGTTCTTGTATGGCTTGAGTGTGTTTAATTTTGGTATCAAGATGCTTGGTCTCAGCTTCTAAGACATCTGTAATGGTCTTTGTACCAACTTTTGATTCCTCTATGGTGCCTTTTAATGCTATTTCACTAGCCTTCACAGCTTCAGCCATTGATGCGATAGTTGAATGGGATGAAGAATACTTAGTCCAGATTCCAACTGCGGCAGAGATAATGGCACTCTTTTGTGATTCTAAAGCAGCTTTTTGTTTACGTTCTCTGTGTTTGGCCTCCTTAATCTTGACATACTCAATACCACCTTGGTTAAACAGAGGCATGTTGACCTTGATCATATACGTGGTGCCATCCTGTTTGTACGGACTGTTTCTTTTGATATTGGTCGCGTTTACGTTAATGGCCCCTATTACCTTAGGTGCAAGTCCGCTATATGCCACTCTGGTGTTACCACGGGCAGATTCTATGGAGCTGGATAATGCTACAATACTTGCATTGTCTTTTAAACAAATCTGCATCAACTCATCAAGAGATGAAGGGATATAGACGCCACTAATATCGACTGGATCCATATTTTGAGGTGCCTTCTCACCTGTAATGCTTTCGTATGAAGCTTCTAAAGCTGTGATTTCACCGGATGAGACGTTTTTATTCGCTTTAGCAATTTCAAAAGAAGCCCTGGCTTGCGCTACTTCTGTGACCGTTGCTTCACCAACTTTAAATCTTGCTTCTACACCGTTCAGATGCTGTTGCATTGCTTCTTCGTTTTTCACGTGAAAATCATACACTGTTTTGATGACCACAAGCCTTTCATAGGCTTCCATGGCTTTAAACACTATCTCTTGAACTTGACTTTGATGATCTGACTGTACTGCTTTCAGGTGGTGTTTTGCTGCGTCTATTCTAAAAAGAGAAGCTCCACCCTCAAATAAGGCCTGGTATACTTCTAAGGATGTAGAGCGACGATCGCCACTGCTAGAATTTGGTAACACTTGAGGGACGTCGTAAGTTGTTCTGGTGTTGGCATTACTCAGGTTGATACTTGGTAGTAGTGTAGTATAGGCTTGCGCACGCTCCGTTTTCGCTATATTGACATTTTCCTTAGATGCTTTAATTCCATTATTATTAAGTTGTACGGCTTTGATAGCATCTTCAATATTGTAAGCGTTAACTTTGTATGGCGCACAGATCAAAACCATAACGATGGGCAACGCAGCTTTGTACAATACAGTTCTGTTCATATTCATCCTCTTTCTAAGTGATTTCGTAGCTTCATAAGTAAATCAGGCAAAGCGTGAGCAAACGTCGTAATATTACCTGCTCCTAAAAATATCACAATGTCGCCAGGCTCTGCAACACTATTTATTGTAGTAGCAAGATTTTCTTCTGGTGTGTCTATGAGGTGTGCTCCCTGTTTAGCATTGGTTTGAATAAACTCCACTAATGTTCTTGAATCAACACCATGTATAGGCTCTTCTCCTGCAGCATATACGTTCAGTATGTATATGTGGTCGGCGTCCTTAAAACAGTGGCTAAAATCGTACATTAATTGTTGAAGTCGAGAGTACCTATGGGGCTGCATCACAGCTATCACCTTACCTTGGCTTATTCGTGCTAAGTGTTTGGCGGCCTGAAGAGTTGCGATGATCTCAGCAGGGTGATGTGCGTAATCGTCAATAATAATGATGTCATCTACCATGCCAACTCTGGTAAACCTCCTTTTGACACCTTGAAAATTCTCAAACGCCTTTTGTATAAGGTTTGGGCTTAACGACAACTTTAATCCAACAGCAATTGCTGCCATTGCGTTCTGGACGTTATGCAAACCATATATGTTCGTCGTTATGTTTTGAATTATGTCGAAGTCAAGTTTCAGGCGTTCCTGTAGTGTTCTTGAAATAGACACATCAAAAATGACACCAGATTCTGTTTCTCTGATGTTGAAGCCTTTGATGTCTACGTCACCATTATGTATGCCATATGATATAATGCTTCTATCTACAACTTTTGTCCCAAGTCTGTAAACTTGCTCATGGTCATAGCACAATATAGCGCTTCCATAGAACGGTAATGTTTCTATAAATTGAAGATATGCTGTTATCACGTTTTCAAAGCTACCATAATAATCCAAATGTTCTGGATCGATATTAGTGATAACTTTCACAAACCCAGGCAATCTCAGAAAAGTACCGTCTGATTCGTCACCTTCTGCTACCAAGTACTCTCCAGTGCCGAGTCTGGCATTTGTCCCGATGCTGTTAATGATGCCGCCGTTAATCAGGGTAGGGCAAAGATTCGCAGTGTTCAGCAGCATTCCTATAAGTGAAGTAGTTGTGGTTTTGCCATGCGTACCAGAAACGACTATGCAATGTTTCAACCTCATGATCTCCGCAAGCATCTCTCCACGTTTCACAATTGTGATGTTGAGTTGTTTGGCTGCTATGAGTTCTGGATTGCTATCTTTAATAGCTGTGGATTTGACAAGGAGATTGACATTCTCAATATTTTTAGAGTCGTGACCTATGTATACTTTTATGCCTAAATCTTGAAGCTGTTGTGTGACGAATGAGGGCGATGAATCCGAGCCTTGAATGTTGTATCCAAGCTTAAACAAGATTTGGGCCATACCACCCATGCCAATTCCTCCGATACCTACGAAATGGATCGTGCCGATTTGAATTGGAGATATCTTGTATGAGGTAGCGCTAGTGGTATCGTTATTCATAGTACTAGTATTAAAGCTGTAAAGCGCCCAGTATAGCTTTAATTAGTTTGAAAAGCTATACATATCATAATATAAGATCTGGTTTACATAACAATCAATAACTCTTTAGGTTCAACAGGTTGTTGAACTTTTTATATCATACCAATTTCACAAAATAAATGTGTTGAAAGACGTTATGGGCAATTCTGTAGAGCTGCTGTTTCCACTTTGTTATTGCTGTGAAAGCGCTGATACGCTCATACATGTTAACACTTCAGCTTTTTCACGTAATTCTTTCGGAAGTGTCATGTTATTGACTAGTTGATGTGACTAATTGGCTTTCTGGGGTTGATTTTGAATGTAATAATGTGCTATTCAATACATGTATGCACTTCTTAATAACTCCAGTTATTGATTTGTACACATTGAATGTAATCTCCATCACATCAAAAGTAGGGCACTAAATAGCGATATGAATACACATAGTTTGCAACTCGCACAAAGAGTCAGTTTAATTAAGCCATCAGCAACACTAGCGATCACATCAAAAGCGATGAAACTGAAAGCAGAAGGGAAAGACATAATATCGTTAAGCATAGGGGAGCCGGATTTTGACACTCCTGACTTTATAAAACAGAAGGGAAAAGAAGCTATAGATGGTGGAAAAACAAAGTATACACCTGTTGACGGTATCATGGAATTGAAAGCAGCGATATGTCAGAAATTTAAAGCGGAGAACGATCTGGAATATGCTGTAGAGCAAATCACCGTAGGGTGTGGAGCTAAGCAAGTGATCTTTAACGCACTATTTGCGCTTGTTGATCCAGGGGATGAGGTCATAATCATAGCTCCTTACTGGGTATCATACAAAGAAATGGTCACTATAGCGGAGGGTAAGTCTATTTTTGTAGAATGCAAGATGGAGGATAACTTTAAGCTACGCCCAGAGGTATTGGAAGCGGCAATTACGGATCGAACGAAGTGTGTGATTTTAAATTCTCCAAACAATCCGACCGGGGCTGTCTATACCAAGGAAGAGTTGTGTGGCTTAGCGCAAGTTTTATTAAAGTATCCACACGTTTATATCATAGTCGACGATATCTACGAGCATTTGGTATACGATCAAATGGATTTTTATACTATTGCTCAAGTGGAGCCGTCGCTTAAAGATAGAGTATTCATGGTGAACGGTATGTCAAAAGGGTATGGTATGACGGGATGGAGGGTAGGTTATGGTGCTGGGGATCTAGAGATCATAAAGGCTATTAATACTATACAGTCGCAGATGACCTCTAATACTTGTTCTGTATCCCAATACGCCGCTTTAGAAGCATTGAAAGGTACAAAGCAACATATCAACCAAAATAAATCAATCTTTCAAAGCCGTAGAGATTTGGCTTTTGAAGCTTTAAAAGATATTCCTGGGATGAAGTGCACCAAGCCACAGGGGGCATTCTATATTTTTGCAGATTGTTCTGGCTTTTTTAAAAGAAAAGCTCAAAGCGGCAATATTATAGAAAATTCTACGGATTTCGCCATGTACCTGCTAGAATATGCGTCTGTTGCGGTTGTACAAGGAATAGAATTTGGCATGGAGGGATTCTTTCGAATTTCATATGCACTTTCTGAAGAAGACTTAAGAGAGGCCTGTAGGAGAATAAGAAATGCCTGTTCTCTTCTTACGTAACTTGTGGGATTTTTTGTACAACTCTAGAGATGTCTGATACCTCATCTATTGTTCCGATAAATCAGGTAAATCAATTGATTCCATTTAAAGTTGTCAAAACCAAAAAATGTCATTGATCATGTGTTAAGTTTTCTATAGTATACACTCTGTTTCAACTAAATCATTCTTAGTAGTAAGGGTAGTGTCATGTACTTTGAACGTCAGGAGCAATATGGGTCCGAGGGCCTGGTAATTACAAGGGAAAGTTTAGCCAAAACGATTAGTAGTCAAATTGACAGTAACGTCAATCGTTCTTATGAGATTGTTAATCAGATCATATCGTTTATGAGAGAATCGCTATACAGTGGCAAGCCAGTCAAGATATCTTTGTTTGGTGTTTTTACGGTACAAACCAAAAAAGAAATGTGTAGTGTGAATCCCAAGACGAGAGAAATGGTGAAGGTTCCTACCCGTAGAGTGCTGCGCTTTAAACCTTCTATGCATCTCAAGAGACAAATCAATAGAAAAGTTGTGTTATTCTCCCGTCCAGATGCCCCTCGTAGATAGCCACTGTCATCTAGACTTTAGTGAATTTCAGGGTGATATTCAGGTTGTGCTTCAGAATGCCAAGAATGATGGTTTAGTGGCCCTCCAAACCATCTGCACCAATCTTCAAAACTTTGCTCAGGTATATGAGATTACAAAGTTAGCACCATTTGTATACTGTTCTGTAGGTCAACATCCTGCCCAGCAGCTGAGCGCACTACCTGTGACAGCAAATACTATTATGGGGATGTGTGAAGCAGAGAAAGTGATAGGTATAGGTGAGGTAGGTTTGGATTATTATAATAGTCAGGTTGATACAGAGCTCCAGAAGACAAGGTTTGTTGAACACATTATTGCAGCTCAGGAGCTAAACATGCCTTTGATTATACACTCAAGAAATGCGGATGCTGATTTGATAGATATCTTAATAAAGCACAAAAAAAGAAAGGATTTTAGTGCGGTATTGCATTGTTTTGCTTCAACGGAAGAATTGGCATTAAAGGCGATAGAAATGGGGCTATACGTCTCTGCTTCTGGTATAGTGACATTTAAAAATGCTCAACAGTTGCAGAAAATATTTGCAAACATACCTTTGGAAAGGCTTTTGTTAGAAACAGATGCGCCATATCTATCACCTGTACCAATGAGGGGCAAACGAAACGAGCCTAGTTTTGTGAAGCATATCGCATCTTTTCTTGCAAATTTAAGGAATGAACCATACGATACAATCTGTAATGTAACTACAGATAACTTCTTTACTCTTTTTAACAAAGCTAGTGTTGCATAAGTTATGGTTATAACCAACAGATACGGTGTACAGAGAAAATAAGATGATCGAAGGTATACTGAATAGCATCAATAACGTTGCTGATCCTGTTGCAGCAAAGCAATCTAGAGAGATGCCACACAACATTAATGCGGAGCAAGGGTTGCTTGGTGCATTGTTAAATAACAACGAGTACTTCAATAAAATAGGGGACTTCCTATTACAGGAGCATTTCTACCTTCCGTTGCATGCAAAGATATATCAAAATATCATTCATTTGATTGATAGAAACTTGATAGCCAACCCTATTACTTTAAAAAGTCTTTTAGACCAGGACGAAACATTGAAGGAGCTTGGTGTGGGAGGCTTTGATTATCTGGTGAAGCTCTCTGCAGCGGCTACTTCAATCATCAACGTAGAGTCCTTTGCGAGGGTGATATACGAAACCGCAATCAGACGCATGTTGATACAGATTGGTGAAGACATAGTAAATGACTCATTTGAGGAAAATCTAAAAAAAGGAGCGGAAGCTCAAATTGAAGCGGCGGAGCAGAAACTATTTGAGCTCGCCATAAGGGGCACTTATAATAGCAGACTGTCACACATCAGAAACGTTCTGCACAATACTCTTCAGCAGTTGTCAACGGCAATGAAAAAGGGGCACAAAGTAAATGGTGTACCTACTGGTTTTGTTGAGCTTGATAACTACATTGGAGGTATGCATCCATCGGACTTGATTATAATAGCTGCAAGACCATCGATGGGTAAAACGTCACTTGCTGTAAACATTGGATTAAACGCAGCTGATAGATTGTTGGGTGAGTCCAAAGCAAGCAAAGAGAAGCCTAAGTCTGTTGGAATTTTCTCTTTGGAAATGTCTGCTGAGCAAATTGTGACTAGAATGCTGTCGATGAGAAGTAAGGTAAGAGGCACAAAAATCAGATTGTGTAGCATAGGGAAGGAGGACTTCGTTGCACTTTCAAGGGAAAGTAGCTATTTAAATGAGCTTCCCATATTTATAGACGACACTGCTGCACTTTCTATATCTGCTTTAAGGACCAAAGCCCGTAGGCTAAGAAGGCAACACAACTTAGGCTTGATAATTGTTGATTACCTACAGCTTATGACAAGTAAAGGCACTGCTGAGAATAGAGTAAACGAAATAGGGGAGATATCACAGGGTCTGAAGGCTATAGCGAAGGAGTTGGAAGTGCCTGTGATAGCTCTATCCCAATTATCTAGGGCGGTGGAGTCTAGGGAGGATAAAAAGCCGCAGTTGTCTGATCTAAGAGAGAGTGGTAACATTGAACAGGATGCCGATGTAGTCATGTTCATCTATAGGGAAGAGTACTATATGGAAAGAAAGAAGCCAAGTGAGGAAGAAAAGAGAAGAGAGTGGCAAACAAAACTAGAGCCAATAAAGAATATAGCTGAAATAATGATATCAAAGCAAAGAAACGGTCCTGTTGGTAGTGTCTTTCTAAGATTTGATTCTGATTTCACTTCATTTGCGAACTTGGATGTCAAACGTGTTGGAAATGAAGCATCTATATGATGAAATGGTTCATATATTAATTGAGGGATACAATGGTAGACAATTACAAGCATTACGAGAACGAGCAAACTGTTGAAGATAAAGATAATCTTGACATTTTAGAGCTCGTTGCAAATGAGACCGCTCGTGTTCAAGGAGAGGTAGCGAATGTCTTAATTCAGAACGCAAACAAGATAGGTGCACACTTGAAAGAGATGCATGGTCTTTTTACGCATGGCAATGGTGCAAACGAGAATTTACAACAGAAGGTTGTGCAGATAGAAAAGGACGTGAAGGAGATGCATGAACTGCTCATTCGTGAGCAAGCTGACAAGGATGGTATACGCAGTAGGGCTCTCCAGCTAGAACAGGATTTAAAGGATGTGCGTGAGTCTCTTCTTCGTGAAAAAGCTGAGAACGAGAACGTACGAAAAAGAGCGGCAAGGGAGCTGGATGAGGCGAAAAAATATGCTGTGACTAACTTTGCGAGGGACCTAATTGATGTACTGGAAAATATGTATCGTGCGCTGGAGAGTGTTAGGGTTGAGGGTACTGAAGCTGTACCAATGCTCAGGGCAGTTGTTGACGGTATTGAATTAACAAAAAATACGCTTACAAACATATTTCAAAAGTATGATATCAGTCGGATATATCCTATGCATCAACTGTTTGATCACAATGTGCATCAAGCGGTACTACAGGTCGACACATCTGAGCATCCTGAAGGAACTGTAGTCCAGGTGATACGGGCTGGGTACACAATCAAAGATAGGCTGCTGTCTCCTGCGCTTGTGGCGATCGCAAAGCGTTCGTCAAGCTGATGTGCGTACGGTTATTGCTTGCTGTAGCGTTCGTACAGGGCGATAGCCACGGATGTTGATAAATTTAGGCTTTCCATTTTGGACGAGATTTTGATTTTGCTCAAAATGTCACAATTGTCTCTTGTGAGCCTTCTCATTCCTTCCCCTTCATTACCAAAGACCAATCCTACCTTTTCAAATTGATGCAGTGTTGTAATGTCAGCATTACAATGTGCATCTAGCCCTATGATCCAAAAACCATGTTCTTTTAATTGGATGATAGCGTTGCTTAAGTTGCTGACTGTAACGAGTGGTACCAATTCCAAGGCACCAGATGCTACCTTTGCAACAGTACCGCTATCATTTGCAGAGTTATCTTTTGGGACTATTATAGCATCGGATTCAAAAGCTAGAGCGGTTCTAAGGACTGCACCAAGGTTCTGAGGATCATTGACTTGATCGAGAAGTATGATAGTTGAACGCTTATTTTGCAAAGTATCTAGGAGATCGCTAAGTTTAGGCTGTGCAAGGCTTGTAACTCTTAGTGCTATGCACCTACTTCCCTCAGAGTTTGGGAATATTTGAGCAAATTCCCGAGTAGATACCAGGTTCGTCCTGAGATTAGGACGTATTCTTGATAATTGGATGGTATTTTGAAGGTCACTCATTACGTTCTGTGTGATCCACAGCTCTTTGCATCCTCTCTTTGTATTGAGTAAAGCTGCGGTTACAGCATGCTTACCGTATATTACGTACTCTGCTGATGGATTCTGACTCTGAGTCTTATTCTTACAACTGAGTCTCACCATTGTTTTTTTTGAGTCGCTCATGTTCGTTCCTCAATTTGGTATCACCTGCTTTGAGATTTACCGTTTGTTAACTGTACTTGAATTGGGCCTTTAAAGATCAACGTGCGAGAGCCAGCTGGAATATCTAGCTTACCTGCCTTTAATGTGCCGCCATTCCATTTTAAAGTGACGCCTGACTGAGTGTATAGAGCTGATCTGACGCAATCAATGGTGACCTTTTCGGTTGTAACAACGTAACCATCATCTCCGGAAAGTCTGACATTACCGGACAAATCAACTACATTTGAATTGATTTTGGTTTCTCCAACGTCGCTTGATATTGAATATACCCTGTGGGGGTTTTCAAATCCTATATACCCCATGATTTTATACAATTTCATTTGGTTTTGATCTAGGTGTACAGCGTACTCTGCGGTGACCTCGTATGGACGTCCTCTTATGTCTCTACCGTAGAGTCTTGGGGATGTCACTTTGTTTTCAATGGATTGTACGACTTCACCTTGCTCTATACCAACTCTATCAGGAGTACTGTAAAACAACGGTATTACAAAAACGTGTGACAATGTGAGTAACAACAGGCCAATTAACAAAAGTTTGCTACATTGAACGACTATGCTGTATTTTTTGCTGGCCATTTATTTGCTGACAGTATAGGTGGATTTATGATACTTGTTTAACACTTAAGTATTCAAATCAAAAATATAGCATATTTCATTTTTTATGAAAATGCTTTCTATTGTATCAGACCAAATCTTGATTTGTACACATCGCGTGATAATCCAGAGCTTTCCCTTTGTCATCACCGCTTCTCCTTTGTCGCTCAGCCCCCCTCTTTTGCCACTTCTGTACTACTCCTTTGCTACTCCCGCACCTCTCTCTTTTGGCATTCTGGGACATTCCTTTATCACTCCCACTCCCTCCTCTGTCATCGCCGCCCCTTTTTTGTAATGCCCGCTCTCCCTTTTCCAGCAACTTAACAGACAACTTCTGTGCGAATTCTGTTCGTTCCAATTAACTTGCTGATAGTCTCTGAAGTACCAAGGCTTTGAAATAAAAAAGTGGTGTTGACATTTTAGATGTCTTAGTGTGCAATGTGAGTGTTCGGAAGTAGTAAACTTAACACTGTAATGTTAGCGCTATGAGGAAGTTGTTAGTTGCAAACTGGAAAATGAGTTCTGGGTTGTCCGTTTTGGAAAAGTTGGCGGATGAAATCGTCGGTATTTCGTTGCGTAAAAACGTTAGAAGTGTGATTTGTCCATCATTTCCTTACCTACATGCTATCAATCAAGTGATAGAGGGGAGCTCTGTATTTCTAGGAGCTCAGGACTGTTCAATGCATAATGCACCAAGTCACACAGGAGATGTAAGTGCTGCAATGTTGAGGGAAAGTGGCTGTAAATACGTTATTTTAGGGCACTCGGAAAGAAAGCGAAGCTATAACGAAACAAGTGGTCATATCGCTTCTAAATTGAGAATGGTACTGGACGAGGGGTTGCATCCCATTGTATGTGTAGGTGAGAGTATGGAAGACAGGAAAGAAGGCAAAACTCTCAGTGTAATTATGGAACAAATTAGTGAGGCTGCAATACAGGGTGTAAGGAAGATGACAGTAGCATACGAGCCGGTGTGGTCCATAGGAACAGGTGTGATTCCTACGGTTGATGACGTAGAAGAGGTTGTCAAGCATATAGAGCATCTAGTCGGTGGAGATGTGTCGGTCTTGTACGGAGGGTCTGTAAATGCACACAACTGCCACGAGCTGATGAAATGCAACAGAATAGGGGGCTTTCTAGTTGGTAAGGCATCACTGAACTTTGAAAGCTTTAAGGAAATATACGCATCATTAGCGCTTGCTATGTGATCGTCTGGATCTTGACGTAAATCTGAATACACATACACTGGCTGTCGTATATTGTATACCCTACTTGCAATATTCTGAGAATAGTGTAACATAGCTAGTAGTGTAGAAACCAAAGTTTATATATGTACATTAAAGAAGGTGAGCTAGCTCCAGATTTTACCTTACCAGTTGCCGATGGTGCTACTGTATCTCTGTCGGGCTTCAGAGGCAGGAATGTCGTCCTATATTTTTATCCAAAGGACAATACTCCGGGTTGCACTCTTGAAGCGAAGGATTTTAGAGATCTAATGGATGAATTTGCTAGGTATGATACGGAAGTCATTGGTATCTCTAAAGACTCTGTCAAAAGTCATATACAGTTTGCAAACAAGTGTACGCTACCTTTTTTGTTGGCATCTGATTCTGAGTCGGATGTATGTGAGCGCTACGGAGTATACCAGGAGAAAAGCTTTATGGGCAAAAAGTACAATGGTATAGTTAGAACGACTTTCTTAATAGATAGGACTGGTTTGGTTCAGAAAGTATGGCCGAACGTTTCAATTACGGGACATGCCCAGGATGTACTGAACGCAGCACGCAATTTATAGATGTAAGCATAAAATTATGAAAGTTGTAACGTTTTTCAGTAAAGGGCAGGGCGACTCTTTTGAAAAGATGCTTGAGGTTCCTGAAGACTTTTCCTTGGTTGCTATGTTTTTTGGGCCGCTGTGGATGTTATACCACAGAATGTGGAAGCAGTTATTGTGTTTCCTAGTCCTGTTGTTGGTAATTAATTCCTTGGGGCTATGTAATCGTTCTGCATCGATATTTGCTGTGATGTTATCGCTGTACATAGGATTATCTGCACATACTTGGCTGCAGCAAAAATACCTCAGGATGGGCTACAAGCTTAAAGATGTGGTGGTCGCTAAAACATTGGACGAAGCTCGTTTAAAATTTTTAACGAATAATAATTTAGTATAGCAAAATGTTGTAATGAGTATCAAAATTTTTGAAATACCATTTACTTACACAGAAAATTGACTTCTACTACTTGAAAATGTATTATGAAGTAACTATCTGCATCACTTATACATAGTACAACATTCAAGTCGGTTATTGTGCTAGAAACAAATTTTATGAAGAAGACATAGTATGGTTACCAGTAATATTACAGAACACAATCCCTTGAAGCTGACCCTAGCAAAGTGCAAATTAATGTTTAAATACGTTTTAGTATTTGGATGTATTTTAAACATGCTGATGTTGGCGACGCCAATATACTCAATGCAGGTGCTGGATAGAGTTATATCTAGCGGTAACCTTGATACTTTATTTATGTTGACGCTAGTTATAGGCCTTGCGCTTGGCTTGATGTCACTTTTGCAGGCTGCACGTTCTTTTGCCATGTTACAGATGGGAGCGTGGATAGAAAAGCAGCTATCAGAGGGTGTATTTAGCTGCTCTGTGAGAATGTCGCTTGAGTCAAAGGTGAACATTGGAAGCCAGCAGCTTAGGGATTTGCAGACCATTAAGACATACATGACTAGCCTACCCTTGTTGACCATTCTTGATACTCCATGGGCTATAATATTTATCATCGCTCTCTTTATCATACACATATACATGGGTGCACTTGCTGTTATTGGAGGTGTCATATTGGTTGGCTTTGCTATACTGTCTGACAGGCTTACAAAGCCTCTACATGATGCCAACAATGAGGGCTTTATTAAGAGCATGAAGCATGTGGACCAGGCCACCAGGAATGCGGAAGTGATAGAGGTGATGGGATTCCTCAATAACATTATCAAAAGCTGGCAGAAGGTGAACACGCATGTACAAGGTGTACAAGCTTTAGTTGGAAAGCGCCAGAGTGTTTTGACGGAGATTACAAAGTTCATTAGAATGTTTTTGCAGGTGCTGGTTACAGGTATAGGTGCGTACCTTGTTATCAACAATGAGATGTCAACTGGTGCTATCATAGCTAGCTCCTCATTGATAGGTAGGGCGCTTGCTCCATTTGAGCAGGCAATAGCTTCATGGAAAGGTTTTGTAAACTGCAGGAAGGCCTATGAGCGCTTAAGCAAGTCATATGAGGTTACGGAGAAGGTTGAGAACAGAATGGAATTACCTGCTCCTGAGGGTAAGATAGACGTAGAGAACCTGTATTTTGCACCACAAGGTGTTCAAAAGCACATTGTTAAGGGTGTCAACTTTTCATTAGGAGCTGGCGAGATGTTGGCGATTATAGGTCCAAGTGGTTCTGGAAAGACGACGTTAGCAAAGCTGGTGGTAGGAGGGCTACAGCCGTCGTTGGGTGTGGTGAGAGTAGATGATGCTAGCTTAAAGGATTGGAAGAGAAATCAACTAGGGCAGTACATTGGGTACCTACCACAGGATATTGAATTGTTTGGTGGAACGGTGAAGGACAACATTGCCAGGATGGATGCGGATGCGTCATCTGAAGATGTTGTGATAGCGGCTCAGATAGCGGGTATACATGAGATGATACTGCAACTACCAAAAGGGTACGACACAGAGATAGGGTATGATGGTTCTGTGTTGTCTGGAGGACAGAAGCAAAGGTTGGCGTTGGCAAGGGCCTTTTACGGAGATCCAAAGATTTTAGTACTGGATGAACCAAACTCCAATCTTGACAGCTCTGGTGAGGTTGCACTTAGTACGGCGCTATCAGTAGCGAAGGAAAGGAAGATGACGTGTATTTTGATATCACATAGGAGTAGCATATTGAGCATAGTTGATAAGATTATGGTGCTGAGAGATGGAGGTATGGTGACGATGGGTAAGAGGGACGAAGTATTATCGCAACTAAATAAAACACAGCAGGTGATATAACAATGACAGGAATAGAATTAAAAGACGTTACGCCGAAGAGTTCTGAAGAAGGAAGTGTATCTAGGTGTGGGAAAGAGTGGTGTGCTACAACATGTAGCGTTGCGAAAGGTTACATAGGTTGGTTGCGGACTCTTTACAATGATGTGAGAAGTTTCATGTCATCATGCGACGTGGATGGAATAGTTGCTCAGATGAAGGGTTTTGAAGAGCTAAGTGAAATGATTAAAAAGCCGATAAGGTTTGCGCTTGTGACGATACTGATAGCGTTTATGGTGTTTGTGGTGTGGGGAGGACTGGCACCATTGGATAGTGCGGTTATAGCGCACGGTTCGGTAGTACTGAGTGAGAACAGAAAGACGATACAACACAAGGAAGGAGGTGTGATAGAGAAGATACTAGTGAGGGACGGAGAGAGTGTAAGAGCTGGTCAGGAATTGATGGTGCTAAGCGATAAGGCTGCGAAGGCGAAGGTGGAGCAGTCGTTGAGTCAGCTAAGGATTTGGAAGGCAGTGGAGGTAAGGTTGCTGGGAGAACAATTGGGAGCAAAGGAGCTTGAGTTTAAGGGTGAGCTATTTGACATGAGTGTTCCAGAAGTATTGCAAATGATACAGAACCAGAGGTTATTGTTTGAAGCGAAGATGAGATTTTTAAATGGGAAGATAGAAGCTGAGAAGAAGGAGATAGAAAGGTTCAAGGCGCTTGCGGGTTCCCATAGGGAGACGTTGAAGGCGCTGGAATCACAGTATAGGCTACTAAAGGAGCAGGTTGAGGATGCGGAGGAATTGTACAAGGAAGGGCATGTAAGGAAGAGTGACTTGTTTCAGTATCGAAGAGCGTTAGAGGATATGGAAGGTAGAATATCGGACATTAAAGGAAGGATAGAAGAGTACGAAGCATTGAAGCTAACGAAAGAGATAGAGAGGTTCAACTGGGAGCACAGGCACAATGAGGAATTGAACAGAGAGCTGAGAGAGGCGCACGAGAAGGTGCTGTACTTTGAAGAGGAATACGAAGCATCAAAGGATATCTTGGAGAGGACGGTGATAAAGTCACCAAGTGATGGTATAGTAGCACACATGAAATACCATACGGTAGGAGGTGTGATACATCCAGCGACACCATTGATGGAGATAATACCGCAGGATGATGAGCTATTAGCGGAGGTACAAGTATTACCGAAAGACATAGAGAGCGTACATCCTGGATTATTGGTGAGGATACAGTTAAGTGCATATAAGACGAGATTGGTGCCAAGAGTAGAGGGGAGGGTTGTGTATGTGTCAGCGGATAAGCATTATGACGAGAGATTGCATCCATCGCAGCAGCCGTACATAGTGAGGGTTAGCTTTGATCAAAGTGAGCTGGAAAGGATCAACTATGATATGAAGTTAAGTCCAGGGATGCCGGTAGATGTGTTTATAGTGAAGGGAGAAAGAACCTTCCTACAATACATGCTTAGTCCTATCATAGACAGCTTCCACAAAGCCTTCAAAGAAGCTTAACAACTGCGCTTGTAATTGCAGTTGATATTGGAAGAGCAGAGCGCTTAAAAGGACGGGACACTGCAGTGACACGGAGAGCAATACGTTCGTTGCGAGAGGCACTACAACAGGTGATAATTATACCAAATTTCAGATTAAATCAGGCAAATGGATTTGAGGATGAGGCTGCGTAAGGGTATTGTAAATACGTGGGCAGAGCCGAGTTTCACAAAATCCGTTTTGAATCATTTAAAAATGAGAATTGGTATCAGAGATTTTCCGTGAAGTACTTGTTAAATTTCCCAGGTTCACCATTGTGTGCTTCTGCATCCTTTTTAGGCAGCTTCTTGTCTGATATTCTTGGCCATATCTTGGCATGTTTAGCGTTAAGCTCCATCCAATCAATCAGTGCTGGAGACTCAGCTGAGATAGCTTCAGCAGGACATTCAGCAACACATACTCCGCAATCTATACACTCATCTGGATTGATTACAAGCATGTTTTCACCTTCGTGAAAGCAGTTTACAGGACACACTTCTACGCAGTCTGTGAATTTGCACTTGATACAGTTTTCAGTCACAACGTGTGTCATAGTATTAATCGGTATGTTTATAACGTCCTCAAACCTATCACCCTTTGATAACTTGTCAAGCAGGGGATCACCTAATTTGTCCGTTACCGTATACAATCCACTTATAACTTGTTAATGCTTCAAGCCCCATAGGTCCACGGGCATGGAGTTTTTGTGTGCTGATTCCTATTTCTGCTCCCATACCAAATTCTCCTCCGTCTGTGAAAGCTGTAGAAGCATTGACGTAAATTACAGCGCTATCGATATCTGTCGTGAAACACTCTGCAATTGCTTCGTTTTCGGTGATAATACACTCGCTGTGTCCAGATGTGTACTTTGAGATATGTGCAACTGCTGATGACACAGAATCGACTGTCCTGATTGCCATTTTGTGGGATAAAAATTCTCTACCATAGTCTTGACCACTGGCATGGAAGATGAGGTGTGAAGGGTATTGTCCTTGAAGTACATCAAAAGCTTCATGATCTACGAATAGTTCAACATGTGATCTTTGAAGTGGTTCAACTATATCATATAGATCTTTAAGACGCTCTCTATGTACTAAGAGACAATCTAACGCATTACATACGCTGACCCTTCTAGTCTTGGCATTATCAATGATATTGCGTCCCTTTAGCACTTCCCCATATAAATCAAAGTAGATATGGACTACACCACTTCCTGTTTCAATTACGGGTATGGTGGAATTCTTTCTGACAAAGTCTATTAAAGAGTTGCTACCTCTTGGAATACATGCGTCGACAAGATCTTCGGCCTGTAATAAGGTATGTACATCATCCCTGTTAGATGACAACAACATTACAGCATTCTTGTCTACACCTTGTCGTTCCAAAGTGCTTTGAATCAAGCTAACTAATACGTTATTCGTGTGATACGCCTCTTTTCCTCCTTTTAAAATGCAGCTATTTCCGCTTTTGAAACACAATGAAAACACGTCGACAGTGACATTGGGCCTTGATTCGTAGACGACAGCGACAACACCTATAGGTACTGATACCTTGGTGATCACAAGACCATTAGGCGCCATTTTCTTCTCCAGCACTTTCCCTATTGGTGAGGCAAATTTGGTGACCTCTTCAACATCGCGAGCAATGCCAAGTATCCTGTTTTCATCCAGCAACAAACGATCATAGACTGCATCTTTTTCCTTCATGTTGTCCAAATCTATCTTATTTGCGGTAATAATCGCTGTAATGTTATCACGTAATGAAGATGCTAACGACTCTAAAACGTTATTTCTCGCAGCGTCTGTAAGATTACTAATCTTATGGCTTACTTGTTTGACGTTTTTGATTTTATCGAGCAGCTCCATAAGTAAGTGTCAGGGATTAGTGATTACAGAATATTGGGTTGGCAAATACAGCATCAAGATGCGATTCTTTATTTTGTTGATTGGGTAGTGCCAGAATAGTTGTTCCGACTTGCTCTCCTTTAACTATCTTGTTAAGAACATCCTCATGATTGACAGATGCGATGTGTGTCACTACCCCAATTTGGGACATTTTTTTAGCTGTGCTAAGCTTACTGACCATTCCACCTCTTCCATGAGTGCTTTTGGTCGTTGATATGTCCGGCCATTCCCCACTTGGATCTATGACCCGTATCACTTTTGCCTCAGGATTATCTGGATATTGGTTGTATACACCATCGGTGTTTGTCAAAATGACAAGCTTGTCAGCTTTGATCTGCTCGGCGATTAATCCTGATAGTTCGTCATTATCAAGAAACATACATTGTGCAATTGCTATGGCGTCATTCTCATTAATTATTGGTATAATGTGCTTGTCACGTAATAGCTCCTCAACCAATTCTAGGATGTTCAGAGAATGTTGTCGTGTTTCAAAATCGTGTCTGGTGACCAATATTTGGGACGTCAAGTAATTGTGCTTTAAAAAAAGTTTGCAGTAAATGTTAATAAGGGAATGTTGGCCTAACGATGCTAAAACCTGTTTTTCTCTCAGTGATGTGCCATATGCCTTACCAAAGTACCGCTGTGCTACACCTCTTCCAAGACATACAGCGCCAGAACTAACTAGGAGCACCTCATGTCCTTGTCGCTTAAGAAACGCTATCTGTGTAGTAAGTGAGCGAATCGTTTTTAGGACAGGAGCTCCTGAGCTTGTCAATATACTTTGAGTACCAACCTTAATGACTACTCTCATCCGACATCTCACCAAGTCTAACAAGTGCTGAATCAAGTGATCTTTGAAGCACATCGGTCATATTCGTGCGCATCACATTTAAAGCGGCTTCAGTAACGCCACCCTTACTTGCCACTGATTTGATCATGTCCTCATATTGAACGTCTTGTTGAATCATGCTTGCTGCACCGACGAATAGCCTGTCGATCATTTTTTTTGCCTCAATATCATTAAGTGATATCTTCCTAGCTTCGGAGTATAGTAAGTCGGCTAATAAAAAGAAATAGGCTGGGCCGGAGCCGGCAACAGGTGTCAACATATCGATGCTGAGTTCATGCTTCAGAAATATGATATCTCCCGTTGCACCAAAAAGTCTCTCAAAAAGCTCAATAAATGCATCTTGTATACCAGTATCAGCAAACGTGAGGTTTATACTGTTACCAGTTTTGATTGCAATATTGGGCATGACGCGAATAATATTCTTATGCATTGGAAGGAGGTTATGCAGTCTTTGTAGTTTAGTAGCTGCAAGCACCGAAACGACAAGCGCATTATTTGCCCTATCTTTTAAGCTAGTGACTACTGCATCGAGGTTCTGGGGTTTGACTGCGATTACAACAATATCTTCAACAAAGTCATGCGGTATTTGCTCAAAGGTGATGACAAACTTTACATGAGTGTGGCTAGAAAACTCTTCAGCGTCTACTAGCTGTGGGTTCACCACAACAACAGAAGTACAAGTACCTTGATCAACCCATAGCTTAAGCAAAGCAGAGCCGATATTGCCACATCCAATCAATAAAACTTTCATTTGGCAGCTTTTACATTACACGAACGGACTATATGCTCTACACCTAACATATTCTGTAGATCAATGCAAACTGTATGTAAAAATCACAACGGTGAATTGTCATAGTGCACAGTGATACTAATATCTGAATTCAAGCAACAGTGGGTACCTGATAATTGTGATAATACACCAGCTTTTGCACATAATTGATTGCCGACATTTCATATTATGCCTTGGATCTTGTCATTCACTTATTGACTGAAATCGCTATGAACTATTAATATTACTTGAAGATATTGATTGTATTAATGGACTGAAGATACTATACATATCTATCAGTGCTCTAACATATAATAATCAGCTTTGTAAATTAATAGTGAAATGAGATAGTGAGGCTGTTATAATAACCTGTGTTAAGTTCTCTTAATTGCGGATGTGGCGAAATTGGTAGACGCGCCAGACTTAGGATCTGGTGTCTAATACATATGATGTGTGGGTTCAAGTCCCTCCATCCGCACCACTCAATCAAATCGGTGTCATGAACGATAAAGTGTTGATAATTGTTGCAAACTCAAGTTTGGAAGTTGAAAGTATGTTCACTTCAGGGGCTGTATCTACTTTGGATAAGTATGGTATAGACTACGATAGTGTGACAGCTCCACAAATCGTTGGGGTGCCATCGGTTTTAGGTATAGTACTGGATTCCTTTGAGTATGATGGTGTAATAATACTGGGGGCTATCATGAGGCAATCAGACGACGGAACTGGTCCAGTGAACGATATGTACAACCTGGAATACTTGGAGTGTGTGAGGGGAGTTAATGACTTGGCGATGCATTTTACTCTTCCGGTTGGTTTTGGTATCGTCAACATCACCCCTTGTTCTGATGGGTTATTACGGAAGATCATGGAGGTTGCTGCAAAGGCTACAGAAAGCTGCATAGAGCTCATAAAAATTAAACAACTGCATCAAGCTTATAACGCTACGGATAGTGGACAGTATAAACACAACTAAGATATATTCTCGGAAGATTCATGCAAACAGAATGGCGCGTGTTTTTGCCGTACAAGGTCTATACACATTTGATGTGCATGACAGGTCTCTAGATCTATCCACTGTGATATTTGACACTATAGAGGTGTTTAATGTTTATGTTCAGGAAGTAAAAAACATGAACATGCAGCTCTTGAAAATCCTGATTGAAGGAACGATTGATAATCTTGAGTCAATTGACGAGCGTCTTGAATCCCATTTAAGTGCAGAGTGGCAGCTCAGCAGGTTGCCACTATTAGTCAAAGAGATAATGCGTGTTGGTGTCTTTGAATTGATAAGTGGCCCTCAGCCTTCCCACGCAATGACAAATGCTATGATTATCAACGAATACTTAGAACTCGCAAAGGTGTTCGCATGCGAGGAGGATACCCCCTTTATCAATGGTGTGCTTGATGCTATTCAAAAGGAAGTGAAGTAGTGGTACTATATCCACCCTTTTCTTTTGAAAAGGAAGTAGGGGAACAGGGCAGAAATCACAATCATACAGATTGCAAATGGATAACCCATCTCCCAATTAACTTCAGGCATGTGTTTAAAGTTCATACCATATATGCTGGCTATTAGTGTAGGGGGCATAAAACCAGCTGCAGCTATTGTAAATACCTTGATAATGCTGTTTTGCTCTACACTTACCATACCAAGTGCTGCATCTAACATGAAGCTCACCCGTTGCGATAGAAAGTGCGCATACTCAGTTAGCGATAGCAGCTCTCTTGATATAGTCCTAAACCATGGTTTATACTCACGTTTGCCAGAAGACTTTGATGCTTCCATTTGACCATAAAAGATAAGCATTCTGTTGATACTTTGCAAACTCTCTCTGTTTTTGGAAATTACGTTACCAGTTCGACCAACTTCCTTGATGATATCATGATAATTGGTGGAATAAGACCCGTATCCATCTCCATTGTCACTGCTTTTTTCAAATAGCTTTTTGAGGATCATATCCAAGTCGTTACCAGACTTTTCAAGTGTGCCAGCTACTTTATTGACTATAGACTCTATGGTACCCTCAAAAGCCAATTCCGGTGTGGCGCACAACTCTGGATTTTTGATCGCTTTAGAGGCAAAGTTATTGAAGGCGCGTGGCCTACTGTATCTGAGCGTTACAAGGCAAGTTGGAGTTAAAATAAATGTAATGGCGGTACTATCAGGGTACTCTAGATCTGATCTGTGTAGGACGGTGATAGTCATATAGTATGCGTCACCTTCTTTATAAAATGGGGAGCTCACCTCAATCTTGTCCATCTCCTCCTTTGTAAGAGTTTCAATATTCAGGACTTTCTCTATATATTTTTCCTCTGACGCAGTTGGCTCAAAGAGGTCTACCCACACTAGTCCGTTTGGAATTTTATCTCCAGGTTTTAATTCTTCCTTTGTTAATGCATTTTGAGAGTTTATAAAGGCAACGATCATCTTTTACCAGTTGATTTTATGAAACGGTTAGCATAGCTGTTTACAACTTACTTGTACTTTGTGTTTAGTATACCCACTATACATACGTTTTAAACGAAAAGCAGTGTCTAAGCAACGAACATTTCAATAATTCAAGCTAAATGTTATCCTGCGGCAGTCACTTGACTTTCTTAGTTTACACAGTATGCTGAGTGATAATTGAATGTAAATTTAATAAAAACGTGGCCACAAAACAACAAAAGTATAAAAAGAAACTATTAGACAGCTTTGCAAAACGACAATCACAAGAAAATGCATACGGTACTTTGTACAAGTTGGTGATGCAAGGAAATGCAGATGAAGTTAAAAAGATTGTTAGTGAGTATGGCCTTGACCTAAATAAACCAATTGGAGATCTAGGGCTTTCAGCGCTTATAATAGCATGTAGAAAAGGTGACGAGGGTATGGTTGAGACCCTCCTTAAATTAGGCGCCGATCCAAATTATCAGGTGTCTGCTCATGCTTCCCCTGATCAATATAGCCAAATCTCAGGCCTTCCAATGCAAGTGATCAAAGGCATTATTGACAATAAGCTAATTCCATTGGACCTCAAACAACAGATATCTCCAATGTCTGCAGCTATTGCAGCTAACCACTATTCTATAGTTCTCCATCTAATAGATGCGGGTGTCACATTGCCTGTGAAGGCTAAACTGCAAGATGATGGTCGTGAAGAGTACGTAATAGATTCTTCCTCGTATGAGTTTGGTTTTCGTAAAACTCAGTTTCTTAGTGTCCCTACTGTAGGGCTATCAGACACACTGAGAGAAGGTGAAACAGTTCCACAAGCTATAGTCAGGCAACTAGCCGCTCCAGCCTTGTCCCTGGGCCAAGACGAACTTGAGACAGCTATTCAAGATCCTCGCATATCCACTGAAATGTCTCTCAATTATGTGTTGCAAAATGCCGGTAGGCATGAAGCAACAAAATTTGTTAAAATTCAAAACCTCATCATTACCACTCATATTTTGAATTTGCATTTCTTTAGGGAGCTAGAAAAAGCATGTGGTTTGTTGTGTACAACAGAGGCTGCAAACCTCAATAGCGGTAAGATAAAGAAACACTCTGCTCGTCATACCAAAGTTAAATCAGGTGTAAAATTATCTACTAAAGATCACGATGATTCGTCTCGCGATACAGATAATGTTGTAGGCTCTTTAGACGTAGACGTTGAACATGACACCTCAATACCAGAAACTGATGAATCTGCCATAAGACAAAACCCTACTGATATTTCACTCCCTGCATTTGTAGATCAGCAGTTAGTATACGAAAGTGAGGAAGAGGAAGGTGGAGTCAGTCCAACTTTTGGTGAAGATGAGTACGTTGCTCCCGTTTCAGTAGATCGCTCAATATTGTCTCAAGCATTAGTGCACTTTAGAAATCAGGTTGCAGAGCCAACAGTAGAAGTGGAGTTAGTGCTTACTAACGCTTTGCTGACATACCTATCAGGACAGCATGATGAGGCGATAGCATTGCTAGAAACGATACAAGATGTTGAAGGAATGGACTACGTGATCATGCATATTAGTGCAATTCTGGAATGCCATGAAATAAAAGGTGCTAAGGAACTAGTGCTGCAGTTGGTGACAAATCCACAGTTGTTACACAAATACTTTCAGCATGAGTACGAACACACATTTGCAAAGTCCCGAGAAGTTGCAGCAAGCGATGGCAGTAGAACACCGCAATGGGCTTTGCCTGAGCATGGAGTGGTAACAGCGAAGCAATCTGGAGTGTATAAAGTAGCGTCAGGAATGCGGGACTCATTTTATGTATACATACCAGAATATGATTTGGATAAAGAATTAAACATAGGTAGAGAAGAACTGAAGGTGATACCTCGCTATAGCAAAGGTCAAAATGGTTTAAAGTTTAACAAAGGTGTATGTTATTACAAAGCGGTACATGCTGGTGATTTGAGGCCTAGCGGTGAAGCTATTTATAAAAACTCCCATGGAGAAAACCTGATAGTACTGGAGAGAAATACACACAATGGTGTCATTGATATCATGAATCGTGAAGATACTTTAAAAATTATTTCTGTCAAAGAGACCATTGAGTACACAGTAATGTATGTCAGTGCTAGTTATGACCCTACGGTACTAGGTGAGGCAGAACAGCAGTTGAATCAACTAGACCGAGAGATTGCAGAGGAACGAAAGGTGCTACATCTAGTAGACGATCAGAAGCAATGTGCTGTCAACACTTTGGAGAGTATGCGTACAGCAATAATAAACTTGGCGAACGCTAAACATACAGAAACGCAAAGTACCCCCACAGAACTCACAGAGACGTCAGTAAATGTAGCTACTGCTAGATCGATAGAGGTGACGGCAGAGGAGAAAGAATACGTCTTAAATACCCTATTGTTACAGTATCATCGTTTGTTGTCTGCTGTTTCGGGAAGTGCTGCTGCCCCTGCTCCACCACCTTACCCTTACCCTGATGGTTCCGATGATGAGCCGTTGTACTCTGTAGGATCGGAGGATCAAGGCGAGGACCAAACAGGTGAATTTTTTGGTGGTCCATCAAGCTTTGGTGGATCAAATAGCACAATATAGTCCATTTTATTAAAGAATGTACACACATTAAAGCTGCAATTAAGCTTTGAGAAATACTTAGCGCTTACAACTCTCTAAGTAGAAACGGTGAAAAATACTCTTTAATAATCACTAGTCAAATTCTGTATTGTGTGATATTTGTCGTAGGATATACCGCCGAATTAGCTCAGAGGTAGAGCAACCGCCTTGTAAGCGGTAGGTCATCTGTTCAAGTCAGATATTCGGCACCACTACACTGTTGTATAAAAAGTCTAATTATTCTCGCGTAGTTGAAGTGCTGGTGTGTTAATTTTTCAGTTAGCCTAATGTACGTCTTGAATAATATTTACAACTGTAATATATAAATACCTAGTTCACATATAGGCTGTTTTTTTTGGTGTCTAACAAGATGTTTAGCCTATAGAGGTTTAACCAAAATGGAGATTACGATGTCTAATAAATACGGATTTACTATGCGCCAGCTTTTGGAAGCTGGGGTGCACTTTGGTCACAAGTCAAAATTGTGGAATCCAAAGATGAAGGAATACATATATGGTGTGAGGAACGGTTTACACATAATAGATCTGCAAAAAACTGTGCCATTACTCTCAGAAGCTTTGAAGGCTTTAGAAGATGTTGCTGCTCAAAACGGAAAGATTTTGTTTGTAGCGACAAAAGAACAAGCCACGTCGATCGTATCTGAATATGCACAAAAGTGTGGTCAGTATTATGTTAACCATAGGTGGCTCGGTGGTATACTTACAAACTGGTCGACCGTTTCTGCTTCCATTAAGACTCTTAAAGAGTACGAAGCAATGCTAGCGAATGATCAAATAGTGCTCACCAAAAAGGAAAGATTAGACTTGTATAGAAAGTGTCAGAAGCTTGAAAGGGCACTGGGTGGTATAAGAAATATGGGCTCTACTCCGGATATTTTGTTCGTAATAGATACAAACAAGGAGGAGCTAGCAATTAAAGAGGCTCAAAAGCTTCATATTCCAGTTGTTGCGATTGTTGACACAAACTCTTCGCCTGATGAAATTGACCATTTGATTCCAGGCAATGACGATGCAATCAAGGCGATTACACTGTATTGTCATCTTGCTTCTGAGGCTGTCCTCAACGGTATGCAGCGATATGTTGAATCTGTTGGAGTCGACGTAGGTAGTGCCTCAGAGGCTGCTCCTTCAACTCCTGACCTTGCTACTGTCTTTGTGGATACAAGTTCTGAGGAGATTAAGATGGAGGAGGAGAAAGAAGAAAAATAACACTATAGAAATCATAAGAAAAGTTCAATTTGATTGAGAAGATAAAATGACAAATGATAATGCAAGTTTTAGTGCTTCGGACGTGAAGCGTCTGAGGGAGATTACAAGTGCTGGTATGCTGGAGTGTAAAAATGCCTTGGTAGCTTCGGCTGGAGACATTGAAGCTGCCGTGGAGTGGCTTAGAAAGAAAGGTCTTGCAGCTGCTGACAAGAAAGCTTCTAGAGCTGCAGGAGAGGGTTTGGCTGCAGTGAATGTGCAAGGGAAAGCCGGCGTAGTGTTAGAGTTAAACTCAGAAACAGATTTTGTTGCTCGTAACGAGAAATTTCAACAGTTAGCTAAGTTTCTTGGTGAGAAGTTAATGGGCTTTGAAGGTGGCGTGGAAGACTTTCTTGCATCTGAGGTTGATGGCGGTACCATCAAGGGCTTGATAAGCAATCACATTGCTGTAATAGGTGAAAACATTAACTTGAGCAGATTTGAAGTATTAAGAGTTGAGAATGGTGTGATAGGTAGTTACATTCACAATAAAGTGACGGATGGAGCGGGGAAGATAGCGGTATTGGTAGCGATTAGTTCTTCTGGGGATGAAGAGTCTCTCTCACAACTTGCTAAACAGCTTGCGATGCACATAGCTGCTGCGAGGCCTGAGGTGTTGTCCATAGAAAATGTCGACCCTACAAAAGTAGAGCGTGAGCGTGCGATATACACCGAGCAGGCCCTAGGCAACGGTACGCCTTCAAATGTTGTACAAAAAATTGTTGATGGAAAGATTAAGAAGTACTATGAGGACGTTGTATTACTTGAACAGCCATTTGTGATGGACAACAAAAAAAGCGTTAAAACAGTGATAGAAGAATACGCCAAGCAGATCGGCCACGACATCAAAGTGCAGAAGTACTTAAGATATAGTGTGGGCGAAACTCTCAATAGTAACTAGAGTTATGGGCCAAAGGTATCAGAGGGTACTTCTGAAGTTATCTGGGGAGGCTTTGATGGGCCCTCAAAAATTTGGTCACGATCATGATACGATCAGTGCTATTTGCAATGATATTAAGCAGGTCAGAGACGCGGGGTATCAGATATCGGTTGTAGTGGGAGGAGGTAACATTTGTAGAGGAGCTATAGCTACTAGCATAGGTATTGAAAGGGTTAGTGCTGATCACATGGGTATGTTAGCAACAGTTATAAACGCCCTAGCGATACAAAGCGTACTTGAGAGCTTTGGGGTCCATACGCGTATACAATCCGCTATTCCAATGACTACGATATGTGAGTCGTACATTAGAAGAAAAGCGATTAGACATATGGAAAAGGGTAGGGTAGTGATATTTGCTGCGGGTACCGGCAACCCTTACTTTACTACTGACAGTGGGGCTGCGTTACGAGCTGCAGAATTGAATTGTGATGCGATTCTCAAGGGTAGTCAAGTAGACGGTGTTTACTCTGACGACCCTAGGTTGCACCCGAATGCAGTGAAACATGAAAAACTTACTTACAAAGAGGTTCTATCTGGTGATTTAAAGGTGTTAGATGCTGCTGCAGTAACACTTGCACGGGAAAATAAAATCCCTATATTGATCTTTAATATTCATCATCAAGGTGAGCTCTTAAGGGTTTTAGAGGGTGTAGGAAGTTTTTCAACTATTCAATGAGAATGCAATGTCTGGAATCGTGGATCTTTTAAATGACGTAAAAAAGAGGATGGATGGTAGTTTAACCAACCTGAGGCACTCTTTAAACGGACTGAGAACTGGTAGGGCATCTACTGCTTTGTTAGATCCTATAAAAGTGGAGGCTTATGGTTTGCTAACTCCATTAAATCAGTTAGGTACTGTTTCTGCACCTGATCCTAAGTTGTTGTTAGTTCAGGTGTGGGATAAGGAGGTAGTGAAGGCTGTAGAGAAGGCGATTGGCAATGCGAACCTTGGTCTACACCCAATCACGGAAGGTAATGTCATTAAGATTCCTATACCTGGTTTAAGTGAGGAGAGAAGGAAAGAACTAAGCAAGAAGGCAAGCGAATATGCCGAGAGCACAAAGATAGCAATTAGAAATATTCGCCGTGATGCTTTAGAAACCATCAAAAAGCTTGAAAAGGAAAAACAGATGTCTGAGGATGACCTAAAGCACAACTCTGATGAAGTGCAGAAAGTCACGAACGAACACGTCAAAAAGGCTGACGACATGACAACCGAAAAGATCAAAGAGATCATGAAAGTGTAGTACAAGTTGACTTTTTGAGGCTGTGATGTGGATCTGATAAGTGAGTGGAGAAGGTGGTCCTGACGCAGCGCACTTTTGACTTTGTGAATGAACAAAACACGACTAGGGACAGCTTCATAGTAACATGTTGTAATTTGGAGGCCTATAGGCACGTTACAAATTATGGTACATGGCCTAATAATAGGACTTTAATAATAGGTCCTGAGAAATCTGGAAAGAGTCATTTGGCAAAGATTTTTGCTGACAATACTGCAGCAGAATATATCGATCTTAGCGCTCTAGACATGACAGCTTTAAGTGATGCTCCGGCTTGGATCTTGGAGGATATAGATAAGACTAAGGAGCAGGAGAAGCTTTTTTATGCCATTAATATAGCTGTAGAGCAATCGATAGTATTGTTGTTGACTGCGACATGTATTCCAAGCTTTTCTTTGAAGGATCTGCAATCCAGAATTAATGCCTCTAACAAGGTTCTGATTAAATCACCAGATGATGACATGTTGAAGGCTTTATTGCTAAAGCACTTTAGGGATCAGCAGCTTCTGATTTCTGATGATGTGTTAGACTACATCTTTACAAGGACAGAGAGAAGCTTTGGTTATATATCATCACTTGTTCAGGCATTGGATAAGTATTCATTATCCGAAAAGCGGAACATCACTGTACCGCTGGTAAGGGATGTAGTGAATACATATCTAGTGAAAGAAAACGTTACAGAGAACAATCACACCAATGCCTCCATCCCTTCTCTCCCTATACTCTTGCCTTGAAATTGCCTTATAACTTTGTAGAAAGTTATAAATTCTATGAAATCATAACTGAACCTCAGTTTGATATAAGGATGAGTTGGAAATGGTGTAAAGAGAGAGTTGCGGATGGAAAGGAATGAGAGTAAGCTTATCTTTTTAACCCAAATTAAACAGGTAGTCTATATTCCCATTCCTCACTGACATCTTCTGTCATATTGATGATTTTTGCAACACCTTTGGAGAAAAAAATAAGAGATTTGGTTTGCCTAACCCAAATAAAAAACGCAATAAGCCTTGTAGAATGGCTCTTTCAGAGGTTATGACAATACTAGTCTTATTTCACATGAGCAACCACAGAACCTTTAAATACTTCTATATACACTATGTTCTTAAAGACCTTCGCTCTTGTTTTCCACAGGCTGTAAGTTAC
>NZ_SCFA01000041.1 GCF_004210275.1 Rickettsiales endosymbiont of Peranema trichophorum | reverse complement strand
TAAGCGTATTGAAATACGTGCGCAGAGCCGAGTTTCACAAAATCCGTTTTGAATCATTTAAAAATGAGATTTGGTATCACTTATCTCTAGATTGCCTCTTGGTATTGTGGCTGGTTTGAGCTCTAGTACTCCAGCTTTGATCGCTTTTCTTGTGCGCCTCAGCTGATACTCGTCCCTTTTGTAGGCTGCTATTGTCATGTGTCGCAATTGGCTTTTCTTTATTTTGAAACTCTTTGTATTCTTCCCTTAACTTTTCCCCAGTCTTCCGTAACTGGTATACGGCAGTATTCATATCCCGCATGTAAGCAGTTCTAATTTTAGTGTGATCTATCAAATTAGCGTCGCATTCTTTTCGTAGTGTACTGACTGTAGACGCTAACTCACTAGCTTGATCGTATAGCTTTTTGATAGCTTGGTATTTTCGTTGAAGACTTTCCTCTGTTAATCGTTCTGAAGCTGAGATGGTATGAGCTACCCTCTTATCATATAAGGCGTTGAGTTGATCTACTGTTTGTCGATATTCCTGGGTTAATGCACTACCGTAAGTACTTAGTGTTTCCTCTATCTCGCCTAAGTTTCGCAGTATGTAAGCTTTGGAAGCTTTTACCGCTGAAGTAGATGCAACCTTACCAAAATTTCTAGAAACAATGCTAGGTCCACTGGCCAAGAGATTGCGACCTACTTGCCATAAGGTCAAGCCTAAAGCAGCGTTATTGACCATATCGCCTAATAATGGTGCACTGATTGTTTGTTCAAACTTTTGGTGCACATCCCTCCTGTTATTTTGGTGATGACTTTGCTCATCGTGAGCAGTACTGGCAATAGCTAACACATTGTAGTGATTGGTCAGTAGACTTTTTTCTACACCTAAAGTAGTACTTGATGCTATGGATAATGTGCTGCTATGAGCGCCTTGATCAATGACGTGTAGTTGTCTATCATGATTGATAATGCCTTGAGCTCTGTCAACACTGATGGTGAGATCGCTAAAAAATTTGTTATGCGGTAGTCTTTCAAACACTTCAGCTCTTATTGAATAGTAATTTGAATCATCAGTGATCAAATTGTATTTCTTTTCATTGATCTTGTGTTGCAAATTTTGTTTCACATCGGCCATAAGCCCATTTAGTGTCTCCGCTGATATTTTGCTGTGTTGTAATTTGTTGTAAACGTCTTGTAAATCTACATATTCATCTTTAAAGTCTCTAACCAATCGTTTGATTGTGGCTCTATCTTTACGCTTCACATTTTTAAGAGAAGCTTCTAGCGCTCTGAGCAAATCATCCTGACTAAATTTACCTTCCTCATTTATCTTAATATCCGCGTTTTTAGGTCCATTGTCCCGCTGCACAATTTCATCGATAATTGAATTGTCAAAACCAAGCATATCAAAAGCTTGTTTAGCATCACTGATCTTGTAGGGAAGAGGTTCACGAGTGCCACTATCAATGTAGTAGCCGCCCTGATTATTAAGTACCATCCAACTATGAAGCTCTTTGCTATGACTTTCTAAGCAATTTAGAAAGTCCCAAGTTGTAATCTCCCCGCCGTACTGTTTCTTTCTTATCTGCTCCTCTGTTAAATGAAACTCATGGTTCAAATTATACCAAGAGGTCAGGTGCTTGATAAACGCTGTTTGATCTATGGTAGGATCATACTGAGCTGCAACTCTTAAAGCTTGATCAATGCTAGTTGGGGTGTGTTTTGTCGCAATGAACAAAAGTTTGGACTGCAAATCTTGTATATCACTTGCTTCTGTCAGGGCTTTTTCTATGAGTTGATTCTCCTGTGCACATTTAGGACCAATATATAACGGTGTGCTTTCAATGAGTCTAAATAATGTATCAGGATTGACATCAAAACTAGGCTTAACTTGTGACAGTCTTAGCACTTCCTTCTGCCATGTGTCCAAGATATAAGGGACAGCTTTATCATAGTCATAGCGTTCTCCATTTTTATCTCTGTCTGCATAATCTTGTTCAGGGTCTATCTTGTAACTTTTCAGCTGCGATAATGCTAGCTCATCTAGGTAAATGGGTTGAGGTACTAGGTTATTACCTTCTATAATACCGTAAGTCCCTCCATACCGATTATGGCGTCTGACTTCCTGTATAGAATGTAATGCTCTTAGATCCCCCTCTTCTTCCTTAAGAAAACCAGATGCTAAAGCATTTGTTATAGTGCCATCACTATAAAACATTGGATGTTTGTATTGAGTATCTCGTGATCCAATAATTTGCGCAACATCCTCAGTAAAAAGGTCCTGCCGTGATTCTAAATATCTTGTGACCTTGGCTAAATTTATACCAGAGTTATCTAAGTTTGAGGAATTCACTGAAGTTGCCCCAAATATCTTTACCTCTAGCTTTTCGTGTTGATCAAATTTGTTAAAAAACGAGTCCAAGCTTGAAACCTCAACATGCCCATCCACATGTGCAAGTCCGTGTAAATCTTTACCTTTGACATATATAGCGACACATTGCTGCAGATTGTGAGTACCAATTGGATTACTTAGTTTTGTAACAACATATTCACCCTGTTCAACCCTAAGCGCCCCTTCTATCACTGGCAACTGCTCTGATGCAGCATAGCTATCATCTGCTTTTCTAGCCAGTTCTTTAAAACTTTGGCCTTTAATTCTGTTTGCATAGTTTTGCTCCAAAGATTCTCCACCGTTGCTTTGTCTCATAGAATACCAAACAGTATAAATATGTTAGTCAGATCTAATTATGGTGTAATAGATAGTCGTCAATCATACACTTAATCGCGCTGGTTTGGTCATGCATAAAATCCATATCGTATATGATTTCTTTAATCTCCTCGCTAACCTTTACACCACCCTTCAAAAGGATTTCAAGAATATCAGGATGATTGATCGCGTCTAAAACGGGAAACCCATCGTCCTGAATACCACGCATATTTAGTGTATTCACAAGCCATTCAACCAATATAGTGTCATTTGCCCTAACAGCCCACGTTAGCACAATGCCATCACCTATATTTAAATTTGCCCCTTGGCCTAATAAATATTTGATTATTTCCTTCTTATCTTGTCCCGAGGCTGTACCCCGTATAGTGTTTATTATAGGCTCACCTAACAGACAATTTACGTTAGCACCCATTAGGACCGCTTTTTTCACCTCCAGGATGTCACCTCTTGTACATGCTGCGCAAAGCTGATAATCTACTTCTCTCATCATCTCCCCATGAAATTAGAAAATGCTTATGTTACAAAATGTACATATATATCATGTTATCATAATCCGCACTGAACACCAAAAGGTCTCTGCATTTTGAGGATAAATAATATTTTTTGGAGCTACGTGTCGCAGAGAAGGTATAGAGAAGTTAAGAGGCATAATCAGCCCATTCAGAGCAGCGCCCCTTGATTATCCGTCGCTTCTATCTTGCGCTTCTATCTTGCTACTCAGACCATTGCTAAAAATATTATGCAAATCCATTTAAAACATAGTTGATGACACAGGAGGAGCGGAAGTGACAAAGGGGAGGCGGGAGCGATAAGAAAATTTGGTATCATGTGTTGCCCGTATTTTTATTTGTGGTATACACTCACTGCTTTACAACAAAAAGACTACAATAAAGAGAATTTAGAATTGCAACGCATGGAAGGTATACAAACCCATATCGATATCATGAAGTACTGGGAGGGAGTGGAGAGGTTCACCCCTCAAAAGCTGGATGGGAAGAGCATAACCTTTGTGCAATATCAACATAAGATTCCATGGCGGTCGTTAGATAATGGTAACAGTCTGAGTGGTGAAAATCATATTTATACCATATTTTTGGGAATCATTTCTTTTGCCAACATTGCGACACTTGTTGCTCAGATGCTGCAAGATTCTACCTCTTACCAGAACAATAGTGAATTGTCTGATAAAAGCTTTCTTTGCACATTTCAAGTAGACAACAATGGAAAGATATTGAGCGACACCTTTGCTGTACCTGAGTACTTTCTTTCTATTGCATGTCTAGACCAAAAGAATGCATATGCTAAAGAGTGGATAGATTTCATCCCTGTAACACGTCAAAAATTGCAAGATGCTTTCCAGAGCTGGACACAGCAAATCAAAACCAGGACTAATCCTACTGTGTCACTTGCAGATCTACAAGAATTACTAAGTGATATTGTAACAGCTTCAGGCATGGAGACCATTACCAACAGCCTAAGCAATCAAATAGCAATTCTTCAAGGTACCATACCTGCCTCAGCATCTAGATTTAGTTCCAGTCCCCATGAGGCGTATGACAATACTGAAGTAGGTACAATGGAAAACTCCGACCTGAGCATCTTGAGAAGTTTCTACTTGGATGATATTCGCATGGTTTCTAATGCTATGATACGTGAGGATGTAGGCGCAGGCTTGATGAATTACTTGCGTTCCGATTACATTGGTGTCAGACACGATCTTCGCAACGACCTTTCTGCTGTTCAAAGACTATCAGCACCTAGTATGCTATCGCCTGCCAGATGGCCATCCAGTAACAGTACAGCTCTGTCTCTGGCACAGCATGTTGCAGTTAATATTGCAGTTAATACTGCAGTTCGTGATACAGACGGGCTATTTTCAATAAATGGTGCACAATGGGCTGCTAAATCAACATCACAAGCCGAGATTACTGATGCACCAGGTCTATTTTCAATAAATGGTCCACCAGGAACTGGGAAGTCAACATTACTACGCGACATTATTAGTAACGTAGTAACAGCTAGAGCTCAATTACTAGCAGAGCTTCCTAAGCCCCAAGATGCATTTATCTCTTCGCAAACCATAGAGGTTGACAGGTATAAATACAAGGTGTGGACATTACAGCCTCAGTTTTTACGTCATCAGATCGTCATAGCAAGCAGCAACAATTCTGCTGTTGAAAACATCTCAAAAGAGATCCCCCGTTCTTCTGAGGTTGATTCAACATATGGTCTACAGTATTTTGCTGACATAGCTACACAGATTAACGGTGAAAAATCCTGGGGGATAGGAGCTGCAGTTCTTGGAAACAAAAATAATTGCTCCACGTTTTTTGAGAAGCTGTTGATGAAGGGAGATATTGAGCGTATTGGGCTTGAATCTTTTCTTCAAGGTATAAATACTCACTCAACTTGGTTAGAAGTCACCAATAACTTCAAAGATGCTCTCAAAGAGTTTTCAGTTTTAAAAGATGAGCTTCAACATTTTGCAAATCAAGTTGAACAAGTTGACATGTTAAGGGCACAACACAAGGAGCTTAAGGAGAGTGTCAATGGAATTTCAAAACGACTTGAGGAGTATAATGAGAAAATGAGGACTGCTCAAGATACACTTCTTCAAAATCAGATAGCTATTGAGGAAACCATAGCAAAGCTGCGGACCCCCAGACCTTTGTGGTATGTTCTAGTATGTGACATCTTTAAAGAATACACTAAATACCAAGAGTGGTCAGATACTAGATTAGCTGACATGTGGCACATAGGTCGCTTGTTGAAAAGTAACAGAAAACTCAAAGAAAAGCTTTTAGAAATGCATCGGGAGGCATTCAAATTCACGTTTAAATTACGCCCACTTGTAGCAGCACTATCTGATGTCACTGAGCAGTTAAACCATAGCTCCAAAGAAGTTGAAGTAATCAAAAATAAATACGAATGGTATTCTCCGATTCCAACTCAGGAGTTTTGGGGAGGGCAAGACAATGATATACAGCTCTCCTCACCATGGCTGCACAAGCAATTAGAGACAGTAAGAAGCAAAGTTTTTGTAGAAGCGATGAACCTACACTACTCGTTCATCTTACATACAAAGCAAGAGATCCTAAATAACATCAGGTCCATAAGGCAAGCTCTTACCGGAGAGTCAACACGGCAATTCAAACTTTTTATGAAGGATCTATGGTCTACCTTTTTTATGCTTGTACCCTCTGTCTCCACTACATTTGCTTCTTTTAGTAGACTCTTTTCAGGTTTGGAAGAACGAGAATCCATAGGTTGGCTGCTTATTGATGAAGCGGGTCAATCAGCACCTCAAGAAGCTTTGGGAGCAATATATAGGTCTAGAAGAACGATAGTTGTTGGGGATCCACTACAAATTCCACCTGTTGTCGGAATCTCATCAACGATCAACGACCTCCTACTAGAGTACTATAACATAAACAGCGAATGGAGCGTACTTGAGCAGTCTGTACAAACTATATCTGATAGAGCCAACATGTATGGTACATATGTAGGGGACATATGGGTAGGCTGCCCTCTTCGTGTTCATAGACGGTGTATAGACCCGATGTTTACACTTGCAAATCAAATTGCTTACGACAACTTGATGATACAAGGAACATCTTCGATATCTCCAGCCATAGTAGACGTATATCCAAAAACTCAATGGCTCGATGTTCGAGATCAAGATTTTGATGGTCATTGGTCAAGAAAGGAGGGCATGGAGGCACTTCAAATCATCAATGGACTCATTCAAAGAACAGGAACGCTGCCGGATCTGTACATCATATCACCATTCAAATCTGTAGCAGAAAAGATGAGAAAATTACTTCGAAACAGCATTCGAGCACCAGAGGGAATGCTCCAGACAATGCTGACAGAATGGGTTAAAAAGTCCGTTGGAACGGTACACAAATTTCAAGGCAAACAAGCGCAAGCGGTGATACTACTCCTTGGTGGCAACCCTTCCAATACAGGCGCTATCAATTGGGCATCACGGCACCCTAATATACTGAACGTTGCTTTGACCAGAGCCAAGTATCGCTTTATTGTCGTTGGCAATCATAGCATATGGTCTACAAGATCATATTTCTCACTTCTGCCAACGATGATACCAATTATAGAAGCCACCAACTAATACCAACTCTCATTTTTAAATGATTCAAAACGGATTTTGTGAAACTCGGCTCTGCGCACGTATTTCAATACGCTTACGCAGCCTCATCCTCGAATCCATCTACCTTTGACAACAACTTAACATACTACTTTTGCCCGAATTCCTTTCATTAGACCTCTTGCATAACTCATAAATGAGTGAGGAATTTTTAGGAAAAATGCAGGTGAGCACCGCAGCATATCCTATATATGTGAGGAGCGCAGACAAATTTTGACGACAAAATAACCACTCAGAATGAGTTAGGCAAGAGGTCTATTCCAATTAATTTGCGAACAGGCTCCCTTTTAGGATGAAGTACGGTACTTGTCTGCCAATGACAAGAAACATAAGTCAAGTTTTGGAACGTACAAAAAGTGAGAAAAATATCGGTACCAACAAAGACGATACAATAACAAAAAGGGAGAGATATATCGGTATGTGAATACCATGCACAAGTAGTATCATCTTAAGACCAATGAACCCCAAAATAAAGCTGAGTCCGTATTTGATATATACAAAGTTGGTAATCAGTTGGGCAAGTAGTGAGTACATGGAACGCAAACCCAATATCGCAAAGATATTAGACGTAAAAACCACAAATGGATCTTGAGTGATTGCAAATATTGCAGGAATTGAATCCAGTGCAAACACTAGATCTGCTTTTTCAACTAATATCAGTACTACAAATAATGGAGTAAAGAAGTACTTGTTATCCTTGATAATTACAAATTTACTGCCTTGGTATTCGTCCGTGATGTTGAGGTACCGTTTAAGCCACTTCAAAATGATGCTATTTGAGATTGCTTTATCGCTGCCCTCTTTGCTTTCAGAAGCAGAAATCATCTTCCAAGAGCTGAACAACAAAATGATACCAAAAACATAAAAGAGCCACTGAAAGTATTGAATTAAGTAGATACCGCCAGTAATCATGATAAGTCTCATAACGACAGCACCGATAATCCCCCAAAACAAAACTCTGTGCTGAACACTAGGATGAACTTTAAAATGCCCAAAAAGCAGTAAAAACACAAATATGTTGTCTATGCTTAGGGACAGTTCAACCACATATCCTGTAATGAACTCTATTGCCTGTTTACTAGTTCCATAGCAGTACAGCACACCGCAAAAAACAAAAGCTAACAGCAACCATATCAAGGACACACATAAGACCTTTTTAAATCTTGGTTCTTCATCATCTCCATGCAAGACGCGCAGGTCTATAAGTAGCGCAATCACTAAAAATATAAAAAATGCCGCCCACGAGTACACACCAAACATAGCTATTCTTCATCCCCGTTTAAGATTTTCATACTTCTCAGTACATCACCTATACATTACTAATAAGGCTAACCTTATTTTAGGAAATTGATGTAAGCATCTTTTCTTAATTTTATCAAATATGACTTGATCTTTGCATCCATTTTCTGTTGACGCAACATTTCTACAAACTGCTCCTGCTGCCGATCATCGCCTGAACTTTCACTCACCTTTTTGGTCTCAAGAACTTTCATAATGTGAATAGATTCATTTTGAACTATAGGTGTAGAAACTTCACCAACCTCCAGCTTTTCCAACACTTGTCCAAATTCATATGAGAGCTGCCCCAAATTGAACCAACCTATTTCTCCTCCAGTGTCAGCGGTATTCCCTTTTGAAAACTCTTTTGCTATCTTGGAAAAATCAGCGCCTGCATGTATTCTATTGTATAGGTCATCTGCAAAACTCTCCAGATCCTTCATTTTAGATTTATCCGCAACCAATAGTATCTCTGCAAGCTTGACTTCCACATTGTTGCCAGCACCGTATTGCTCAGTCATGCTTTTGAGCTGTTCCAACTCTTTCTTGGATATCGCTACGGTAGGCTCTATTTGCGATTTTAAAATCTTATGCCACACAAGCTGATAATACAGTTGCGTCTCTACCTCCTGTTCTGAAATTCCAGCTTTTTTAATAAATTCTTGAAATTGCGACAAGGTCATATGGTGATTACTTGCTACTTTACCCTTTGCAGCTGACATATCTGCAGGATCAATTTTAATATTAAACCTCTTTGCTTCCCCTTCAAAAAGCCTTTCATCCACTAACATTTGTAAAGCCTGTAGCTTCAAAATATTTATTGTCTTGTCCTCGTATGTTAGGCCAGTTGTCTTTAAGAGGAGATTTACTCTTTTTTGCAGATCAAACTCGGTAATCACATGGCTGTTAACAACTGCAACAATTTCCTGCTTGGCAAAAGCATTTGCGCAGTATGAAAACATTGACGCCGCGATTACTAGAGACATCACCAGCCTTCTGCAATACTGTTTGTTTACAATGGTCACAAAAAATCTCAACATCGATATTGTCATATTAGAATCCTGGTATTTTGAAGTTAACAGCATATGTAGTACTTGGCTTAAGATCTTTAAGCTTTGTGTAATCCTTTTTTACAGTAAAAAGTAAGTGCAGGCAATCCCCAAGATAGTTAAGGTGAAAACCATCTGATATAGTTTTTGATTGGCCTTCAATTTTCTTACCAAGCTTACGTTGAGTACCGACTCCAAACCACCACTTATCATATATATTTCGTGATATACTCGCCACGATATCGCGATTATACACCTTATCTGTACTTTGCAAAAGCCTTTTATGAAGTTGTGTATAATTCACGTTTACAGCCCATTTCTCCAATGCCAATGTACCGTATACGTCATGACGAAGTATTGTGAGGGCGTTTTGGTCTAGCCTCAACTTGTTAGAAAAGTACAAATAATCTTGGTACTGAAGATCAATTCCAATCACATAATTTGAAGATCGTCCAGACAGCCCCGATCTATAACCATATTCTGGATGCCTTTGAAAATTGTACACCTGTCCTACGGTTATTCCCATAGCACTTATTTTTCCACCGCTATACATCCCCTTTAGCCCATAACTCACTTTCGATCCGGTTTCCAGTCTATCAAGCCCTAGAAATTTGTTCGTATCAAAGAGGTTATATGCAGACAATTCAAAAAATTGGCTATCTTCATTGTTAACAGACGACGAAACCTTTTGATTACCAGCAATCGTAATGTTTGTAACTGGCTCAATGATGAATGTACCGCCTCCCATGTTTTTAAATAACGGCCACTTCGCTTCTAGGCTAATACTTGGATACAATCTAGAGGAATCAGCTTTCCTGTAGTATCGTTGGTGAATTCCTAGATTGTCTCGTGTTCGAAGCTGTGTACTTTGATATATATCGCCCCTTAAGCTACTTTTGATCGTCACCACTTTACCAGATCTTAAAACAAATGATGCAAAGTGGCTCAAAGTTGATGACGCCCTCTTATAGCTATTTCCCTCATTTCTACGAAGATCCAACAAATCGCAATCTAAGTTAATGAGGCCATTTGAACCACCGACTAAGTCTTTAGTATAACGCGTTCTAATCCAGGGTAAAACCCTTGGAGTAGTGCTGGGCTTATCATGTGGCCTCAACCCTTGAAAATGTATAGTATCAAGCAACACATAATCTGTCTGTTGTTTATTAACATGGTTAACAAATATGTCAGTGGTCAGCATATCCTGATTGCTGATACTGTACTTCTTCAAGTACGTTTTTGTTGGATCCTTGATTCTTTCGCCTTCTATTCCTAAGAGGGTTTGAGAATCAGAGTGTTGAATTTTAAAAAGCGAACGCACATTTAAATAACCAAGCGTTGTTTTATGATCTTTCAGCTTTTTGCCTTTTTCGTCAATTTTGTGACTCCTTGTGACACTGCCACCGATCTCATACTCTCCAGATTCCAGCAAATGTCTAAAACCTACTTCAAACAGCGGATCAGCACTTGTGTAGACTCTTGTTGATACTTTTGCGTCCATATTTGGAGCTATGTTAATGTAGTATGGTATTTGAACAGAGTTACCCAAAATATTGGACCACTTAAAAGTGGGGGGTAAAAATCCGCTTTTTCTTTTAGCATTTACGGATGGTGTCGAAAGATATGGAGTATAGATGACTGGGACACCAAACAGTTCCAATCTAGCATGTTTGTACTTTATAACCTCTGATTTTCGATCAAGTAACGCCTCTTTTGCACGAATCTCCCACATGGGTACGTTAGGAAAGATGTTACTTGCACACACTTTACACGTGGAATACCTCAGGTTATGAAGCAGAATAGTGTCTTTATCTTTTGCATCCGCACTAGCTGCTGTGATAAGCGTGTTGTTTTGAGTTCTTGCTTTAAAGTTTAAAATACGACCACTGTATAGAACGTTATCAAAATCCACCCTATCAGCAAAGTAAACGTCACCGTTGTCCTTTAAAATTGCTATATGCCCGGTCGCATAGACTCGAGAACTTTTCTTAGCGTATATCAACTCGTCTGCAATCACCGTCTCTTTACCATGTACAAGAACGACGTTTCCTTTCGCTACAGTTGTATCTAACGCTTGATCATAGGACAACTGATCTGCTTCTATCAGTATAGGCTCCTTTCTTTGAATATTCTCAGTGGCACTGATTGCATCGATCACAGATGCGTTCACGACGGTATAACAGAGAAGCAGTGGGCAGCACACGACAAGGCTCTTTGCAGTCTGTGTTATCATCGCTTAAAAGTTTAGAAACGTTGTTTTCAAGTAATCAGAGGATGATATCACAAGCTGATAGAACTATCAAAGTAAAATTGCCACACTCATCATCCCTTGGAAAAGCGAAAATCCAGAGTACCATTCTAGCTCTTTAACGTTTTGGTACCAGTTTTGGTATCAGGGCTGATTGGACGGCTATTGTGACCAACAGAGGCTTATTTTTAATCGCATATCAGCTTCTCCATTGATAGCTCATGATTTGTAAATACGCAAAGATCGCCAGCAATTTTCATCGCTTTTCTGGCAATCGTTTCAGCATTAAGATCATGTATGTCGATCAGAGCACGTGCAGCTGAAAGTGCAAAATTCCCCCCAGAGCCTATTGCTATGATACCGTCTTCGGGTTCCAATACATCACCAGTTCCAGACAGAAGTAATGTAACCTTTTTATCTGCTACGATTAACATTGCCTCTAGTCTTCTTAAATATTTATCGGTCCTCCAATCTTTTGCAAGCTCTACTGCTGCACGTACTAGCTGTTTTGGATACTGCTCCAGCTTATTTTCAAGCCTTTCAAAAAGTGTAAATGCATCCGCAGTAGATCCTGCAAATCCAGCCACTATGTTACCAGATGTCATCTTCCTCACCTTCTTAGCGGTAGACTTCAAGACCGTATTGCCCAAGCTCACCTGACCGTCTCCGATCATGACCAATTCTTGATTCTTTCTAACGCATAGTATAGTAGTCCCGTACCACTTGGCATCCTCGTGTGACATAGATAACCTCATTGATTTGTCGTTTTGTTTGCATCTTTAGATTTTGAGCTTTGCATATTTTTTGTCATTTCTTGCACAAGAGACAAGTGCTCTGCTGTCAGATTTTGAAGCACCTCACTCCAATGCTGATGTATCTCTATGACTGGATTAGACACGATCTTTTGAAATTGTTCAATATGCTCTTGTTGATGATTGAAAGACTTGACGCACTCAGCAATATAGTCGTAAAAGGTTTCAGCCATTTTGTTATCGTACAACATGATGATTTGTTTTAAGCAGCTTGTAGATAACAGCTTATAGCCCTTGGTCTCACACTCTAGTATGATTTGTGTAAGTGTTAATCTGGTCAAATCTTCACCGGTTTTAGCATCAAGCACTTCTATATCGTACCCTCTTTTAATCAGTTCTTTTAACTCATCAAGGGTGATATAGCTGCTACTTGTTAAGCTATAAAGCCTGCGATTTGCATATTTCTTAATGACAAGTTTTTTATTTTCAGACAATATGTCGACCAGTATTAAACTTTAACTTTTCAATCATAATACAAAATGGATTCTAAGGAAAACTCTTTTCACGACTTGTTTCAATCTTGGAACAAGCAAACTGCCGAATTTTTGAAATCTGACTTTTTCAAAGATTCAAAATTTCTAGAGAATGTGCTAGACCAATTTACAAAATTACAGCAAACGATCATTAATACCTATGAAGCCCAGGATCAAAGGGAGTGTGGCACAGGCTCCGACAGCTCTATACGCAACGACCTATATACTGCAATCATCAATATTGCAAACCGCATTAGCGACGTTGAAGCAAGACTGTCCGCACTTGAAGACCAAGCATCTGGTGAGGGAGCTGTCAAGACACGGGGCTCTAGAACTGAATCGACTTCTTCAAGGACTAAACAGATATAATAGCCTCAAGATTACTACGCCCAAGCTTTCAGGAGTCAATGTATGGAGCAACAGCGTAGCAGACTTGTATTGCTATAGAGGGGAATCCACAAGCTTATTGCGCATCCCTCTTCTTTTAGTACCTTCGCATATCAACCGCTCATATATTTTGGATCTGCCAGAGCAGCTAAGCTTCGTTGACAAGTTAAGCTCCTTAGGAATAACAACATATGTTATCGACTGGAAGCAACACGGAGTTGTTCAGAACTTCAATTACTCAAAATATATGCAGGAAGGGATTGGACCGATACTGACATATATCGAAGATCGCGAACAAGAAAAGCCAATAATCGGTGGATATTGTATGGGAGGATTATTTGCTACCGCTGCATCCGTTATTTTTCCTGCACTTATAAGGGGTCTGGTTACGATAGCGACTCCATGGAATTTTCACGGCTCAGGGTTTTTGCTTCCTGTATTTCGTCCCGATCTCTTGAAATACACACTTGATGCCCTAAAGCATTTTGCAAATATACCGGGAAATCTTCTAAAATTGATATTTTATGCAGCTCACTTTGATGACATAAACCGAAAATACATCGAATTCTCAACCAATACAAATAACGGCAAGTTTGGTATCATTGAGCACTGGGTACACGACAATGTTGACCTTTCTGCTGCGCTGTTTTTAGAATCAATCGATCAGCTTTTCGTTCAAAATCAAACAGCAAACAAGACATGGAGTATGTGCGACAGGATCATAGACCCATCGCAGATTACTCAACCATCGTTATGCGCAATTGCAAGAAACGATAAAATAGTACCTGTAAGTGTCAGTCTCTTGCTGCCTACATTACTGAAAAGATCTACGATTATTGAAAAACAGTCTGGGCATCTTGGCATGATAACGAGCCAAAGACACTGCATTGCTCAAAATATCGCGGAATGGATCAGGGCTACTTTTCGATAGGATAGCTATTGCTCTATCCAAATTAGATATTGATAGCTCCAAATGCTCTATGGGAAGTTCTTACTCTCATTCCGTTCCCTCTGCAACCCATTCTTTACCTCACTTCTGACACATCTTTATATCAAATCGGGGTTAATTATCTATAGTCCCAGCCCCTTTGTATTTGAAGTATCCCTCATAAGTTACTACCATTGTTGAGGTTAATATAACTACAGAACCAATTAAAGTAGTAGTGGTCGGTATCTCTTGGAAGATAAAATAGCCGAATGTCGCTGACACCACAATTTCTGTATAACGGAATGGAGCCAAAGCTGAAATGTCTAAAGATGAGAATGCCTGTAACAGACATAATAATATTAAGTTGCCTGTGATCCCAAGAATCCCTAATAACAGAACAGTTAGACAAGTTGGAGTCACCCAATAATATACTGTTGGTAAGATTGCCAATGTACAGACTGTTAGTTCAGAAAAAAACATGAGGTCTACTTTAGATTGGGACTTCACAAGATATTTGTTAATAATATCCAGAATTGCGAATAAAAATGCACTGATCAAAAGTACAATACAGGATACATCAAGCTGCATATCCTCATTATGTACCACAATAAACGTCCCTGCAAAGCCCACGCATGTCGCCATGATCTTGATAGCACTTAACTTTTCTTTTAAAAAGATGTTTGCAAAGATCAAAACAAAGAAGGGTATAGTAAAGTTAATTGCAGTAGCAGTGGTAATATTCACATATTTTAGCCCTTCACACCAAATGACCATTCCTACAAATAGTATCGTTCCTCTGAGTAGATGTACTAGCAATGTCATAGGGTTGTGAGTAGCTGCAATCGTACGCTTTAGATAAAATGGAAGCAGCAGGATTGATCCAAATAAGAATCTAAAGAATATAATCTCGTATGCGCTTATACCTGTCCCTACGTATTTCATGATCACATCGTTGGTGTTATCCAGTATTAGACTGCCAATAAACCATAAAATGCCTACTATATACTGATAATTACACATATGCTATTCTCTCCCGATGGTGATTTTGGTATAAGGACTGCATTCAATATTATTATCGCTCATAAAATTCCCCATATTTGTACCGAGGGATAAAGCATCGTAGTTATTTATAAATAAAAATTGCTCTTTAAATCCAACGTTACCAAACGTTTTTGCGTACCTTAGTCTTCCTGCAAACACTTTATTATCACGATACTGTATAGTGATGAGGTACTGACTTTCATACATCAGTCCATATTCCCTAATAAGATGTGCATCAATATTTGTCCAAATGTTACCATAAGCGTCATAACTTTTAATGATCCCATTCAGAATGTCACCATTGATTTCTGGTCGTTTTATACCAAAAGTTGTGTCGATACTTTCAATATATTCACCAAACGAACACATCTTGTAATCACTAAGTATTAATCTCGCAGCTACCTTAGCATATAGCTCTTTTCCAGATGAAGTATAATTACCACATAGACTCAAGCCGGATCGCTCCAAGTCTATTTGTACAATACTATCTATACCTTGTTTCTGAGCCACAAGTGACAACACACCGTTGTCAGGCCCAACAAAATATTGTTCTTGCTTAGTTCTCAAAATCAACGAGTGTTGACCTGTACCTACACCAGGGTCTACCACCGCTACGAACACCACCTGTGGGCCCCAAGAGGAAGCAACTTGCTCTAATCTACAAGCAGCCTCCCATACGTCAAATTTTCTGATGTTGTGGGTTACATCCTCCAGTCTTATCGAGTCATCAACTGAGGCAACCACGCCTCTCATCTCACTTGCAGTTGCATCTACAAGACCAAAGTCTGTTAGAAAAAGTAGCAGAGGAGTCTTTCTTTCTTTCTTTCCAGCTTTTATAACAGCTTCCTGAATTACATTTGTGCATATATTTTTACTTGTTGTTATCAAAGTGCACACCAATCTATCAATCATTCTCATATTGTCAACTTTTTCTATCAAAAGAATATGAGTTGCGTTGCTCTTCTACAGAGAATAACATTTACACGTCACTTCACAAACTAGGCTCGTGCAGGTCTCTTGCTGCGATTAATCTGTGGATAAGCTCTCACTTCAGAAAAAACTTGCTTAAGCTGCAGTTATGTTGTACCGTGGCGCCGACGATTAAAAGTGGTCAACGCCCTTCTACGTTCTGTTGACACTGCCTTTTCGTGTATGCATTTGATGCAGTAGTAAAACGTTTCCGTTTGAAATAGCATTTGTACTTAACTTTAAAAAAAGCGAGTTTTTTGTGAAACAAATTTTCAAAACAACATCTATTGTTATTGCCTCCTGTATGCTCACATGTTGTGCAACGCTTATTTCTGGTACTAGTCAAAATATCAGCGTAAAAGTTGTCGACTCTTCCACTAATGAAAATCTTGCGGACGTCAAGTGTACAGTTACAGACGGTAAGGGATTAACATACGTATTAAATACCAACCCAGGGCATATCCTTGTACATAAAGGAAACGGGCCGTTGCATCCGGACTGTAGGAAAGAGGGCTATGTCCAAAAAAGCTTTGGTATGGGTGATAGCTTTAATGCTGTTACAATAGCCAACGTATTATTTTGGCCTGGTTTTATAGTAGATGCAGCAAGTGGTGCCATGAAAGATTATCCTTCGCACATGACTATTATCATGGAACGTAAAAAGCAGTAAAGTGAAACGATGATGTGGGAAGCCAAGTATAATCAAGAGAACTAACAGGACATAGCGTACTTCAAAATCCATTGCTTCATTTGTTGCATGTCGTTCAGATGCTTCAATCCTAAGGTTCGTAGTGCGATTAACACAGGCAATGTACTTGCAAATAGCATATTGACGTTATGTGTACACTCTATCATCAGTTGATTATCTGATGCACGGAGCGATTCGTACCTTTGAAGCATTATACTTGAGCCCACATCTAATCCTAGCCTTAACTGCTCTGCAATGAGGTTGACCAGCGCATCAACATCTCTCAACCCTAGATTTAAACCCTGACCGGTAATTGGATGAATCGAATGAGCAGCGTCCCCAACTAATGCGCACCTATGAGCAATATACCTTTTCGCATGCACTAGCTGCAATGGAAAAACTTTAATATTGCTTAGTAAACTAAGTGTACCCAACTGTGGACCAAAAAGCTGCTTGATCAATTCAAATAATTGAAAATTTGGCAAGCCATAAACCTGATCGTACTTTTCCTCGTCAACAACCCAAACGATCGAAGACTCTCTTTGAATATGCTTTGGCAATATCGCAAAAGCTCCATGCTTCAAAAACTTTTCGCAGGCCGTGAATCTGTGTGACTTTTCATGCAATATATCACAGATAACAGCATATTGACCATAATCAAAAGAATAGGTAGGAATTTGATAATGCTGACGTATCCATGATCTTTTGCCATCTGCAGCTATGATCAGCTTTACAGTCAGTAACAGCTCTTGCTGGGCCGAGTCCTCCAAGCTTAAGTTGACAGCATGTGGTGTGACTTCGATTCTCTTCATAGTCACAGCACTCATTATGCAAATTTTGTCGTCTGATAAAACCTTGCTTGCCAGTTTTTCTAGCAGAATTCTTTCTTCAAGCATCACACCAAATTGCTTATGACCAACATCTGATGGATCGAGCTCCAAAACAACCTCAGGGGATTCCTGTGACACCCTGATATGCTTGATCGGAGCGGCTTCATTGTCAAATTTTAGCCCACATCTTTCGTACATATTTAAAGAGCCCTGAGCAATCGCAAATAGTCTCGATGGTTCATTTATCTGCTGGTCTCTCCCTACCTTACTTAAAGAGATATCGCGTACTCTTTGCTTGATACAAAGCTCATCCAACAATAATACTCTGAGATTTAAAGCAGTGAGGCGCATTGCGACCGTAAGACCAACGTAGCTTGCGCCCACTATGGCCACATCATAGCTATTAGAACCTTGCGCTGCCATCACCCATTTTTATTGTCATTTACAAAGCATAAAAAAATATAGCAATGCTTAGCTATTTTTCTTTCTGTCGTTTGGAGATAAATAGCGCTTTCTCAATCTGATGCTTTTAGGGGTCACCTCGATTAGCTCATCGTCCTCAATGTAGGAGATGGCTTCCTCAAGTGTAAGCTCTTTATGTGGTGTCAACAGTATGTTTTCATCGCTACCAGAAGCTCTCATGTTCGTCAACTTCTTGCCTCGTACCGCATTGACATCAAGATCGTTGCTTCTGTTATGCTCTCCCACGACCATACCTTCGTACACCTTCGTTTTGGGAGCAACAAACATCATGCCACGCTCTTTTAAGTTCCATAACGCATAGGCAGTAGTTTCCCCGGCACAATTTGATATCAAGACTCCGTTACCACGCTTTTCAATGTCTCCTTTGTATGGCTCGTACCTCAAAAAGATTTTGCTTAGTACGCCAGTTCCTCTTGTATCATTTCTAAATTCTGCTTGATAACCAATAAGACCACGCGAAGGAATGTGAAATACCAATCGCAGCTTATTTCCAGAACTAGGTTTGATCTCCATCAAGTCCCCCTTGCGCCTTAAGAGCTTTTCTACTATCACACTGTTGTATTCCTCATCTACGTCGATGATTACCTCCTCGATCGGCTCTAGTACATTGCCAGAGTCGTCTTTTCTCAGCAGTACCCGCGGACGTGATACCGAAAGCTCAAAGCCCTCACGACGCATACTTTCTATCAATATACCTAGCTGTAATTCTCCACGTCCTCCAACTTCAAAGCTCTCACCCTTTCCACCTGCTGCACTCAAGGCAATCGCGACATTCACTTCCGCTTCGCGTTGAAGACGTTCCAATATCATTCTGGATGTCACTTTTGATCCTTCCTGGCCAGCAAGAGGAGAATCGTTAACACCTATCGTGATCGCCATCGTCGGAGGATCTATAGGAGTACTAGCAATAGGCGTACTGATATCTGCACTACATATCGTATCAGAGACAGAAGCCTTACCTAAACCTGCGATAGCTATAATGTCTCCAGCTCTTATAACGTCAATCGGAGTTCTGTCTATTCCCTTAAATCCAAACAACTTTGTTAACTTTGATGTTTCTACAAGCTCACCACGTAGATTGATAGCTTTTACACCATCATTAACTTGAGCTTCTCCAGAATATACCTTTCCTATCAATATTCTACCTACATAGGAGTCATAGTTCAGTATGGTTGCTAACATCGAAAAGCCTTTGATATCGTGTACGCTTGGTGATGGTACATGCTTTATAATAATCTCAAACAACGGACCTAAATCGACACCCTTCTCCTCTAGCTTTGGAGTTGCCCAACCGTCTCTACCAACTGCGTATAATATTGGAAAATCCAATTGTCGTTCATTTGCACCTAAAGCTACAAACAGATCAAACACCTCATTAATCACCTCCTCTACTCTACTATCGCTTCTGTCCACCTTATTAATGATTACTATGGGACACAAGCCGAGTTGCAGAGCCTTGTTTAATACAAACTTTGTTTGCGGCATGGGACCTTCGGAGGAATCAACCAAAAGAAGCGCACCATCGACCATAGATAAGACCCTTTCAACTTCACCACCAAAATCAGCGTGTCCAGGAGTATCAATGATGTTCAGTTTGTAATCACCGTATGTGATTGACGTACATTTCGCCACGATCGTTATACCACGCTCTCGCTCAAGCTCATTTGAGTCCATCAATCGATCGGCTACCTGCTGATTTTCCCTGAAAGTACCGCTTTGTTTTAACATGTTATCTATCAGGGTTGTTTTTCCGTGATCAACGTGTGCTATAATCGCTAAATTTCTTATGTTACTCATCGTGTCTTAGTTATCTCTCATTGTCATTAGTAGAAGCATATTATCTTGTGCTATTGGCTTTTTCTCGATATAATGCTGACAGATTCCTCCAACTCACACGCGGAAGTTTTCTCCCGTTGTATGTTCCTATAGCATTTCGCCGATGTTTCAAAAAGTCAAAAAAATAGCACGCTTTTGGTTTTGTTTTTTTACTGTTTTGTTTGTTATAACGCTTTTTACAACATTACAAGTACTGTACCATTATAGCAAAGATCTCCCGGATTACAAACATCTTGAAGAGTATGATCCACCAACTGTCACAAGATTATACACATTAGACGGTAAAATTCTTGATGAGTTTGCTGTAGAAAACAGGATTTACACGAAATACAGCGATATACCTCCAATGCTAGTCAAAGCATTCATTGCAGCAGAAGATCAAAATTTTCTGAAACATGAAGGAATAGACATACAGGGAATTATCAGAGCCTGTCTTATTAACATTTTGAACGTTGGCAAGCAAAAAAATCCTGCTGGCGGTTCTACGATTACTCAGCAAGTCGTTAAGAACTTCCTACTTAGCAATGAGAGAACGATCTCGCGCAAGATCAAAGAGGCAATTTTAGCATACAGAATAAGCAGGATATACTCCAAAGAAAGAATACTGGAGCTTTACTTAAATCAAATATATATGGGTAACCACTCTTACGGAATCGCCTCAGCCGCTTTGAATTATTTTAACAAAAAGCTCAGCGATTTGACACTAGACGAAGTTGCAGTGCTTGCTGCGATTCCTAAATCGCCTTCAACAATTAACCCGATCAAGGGATATGCAAGAACTGTAGCTCGTAGAAATTGGGTACTGCAAAGAATGTATGATGAGCAGTACATTACTCAAGAAGAGTACGAAAAGGCAAAACAGCTGCCAATAACTTTAAAAGAGAGACATACCGTATCATTTTTTAAAGCCGACTACTATTCCGAAACCGTCAGGCAAGAGTTGATAGAACGATTTGGAGAGGATGCTGTCTATCAGGACGGCTTGCAAGTGTATACCAATGTAGACGAAAAGCTACAAAGCTTAGCAACTCGCACCCTACAGGAAGGGTTATTACAATACGATAAAAAACATGGATGGCGCGGTCCTCTAGGTCGTATAGACCTTCCAAAAAATCCAGATACTGACAAAAGCTGGGTTGAAGCATTGTTGAGATTTTCTACACCTCCAGATATTGAACCATTTCAAGTTGGAGTAGCGTTGAAAGTCACTGACAATGCTGCAAAGATTGCTGTAGTACAAGATAACAATAATGTGTCATATGGCTCTATTAAGCTTTCCACTTTATCATGGGCAAGAAAAAATCTAAATGACCAGACGCTTGGAAAAACAGTTTCATCTGTAAGGGAAGTAATAAAAATAGGTGATGTCATAGCTGTAAGAGCAACCTCACAACCTGATGAATTTTTGCTGGAACAGATTCCAGATGTGAACGGGGCGCTAGTGGTCCTTGAGACTGTTTCAGGCAAAGTGCTAGCCGAAGTAGGTGGTTATAGTTTTAAGAAAAGCAGATTCAACAGAGTGACGCAAGCCCGAAGACAACCTGGCTCTGCTTTTAAAAGCTTCGTCTACTTGGCGGCCTTAGAGCAGGGGATACCACCTAATACAATTTTAGAGGACTCACCGATAGAAATAGAGCAAGGTTATGGACTACCAATTTGGAAACCAAAAAACATTGACAACAAATATTTGGGTCCAATCACATTTCGTCAGGCCTTAGAACGATCAAGAAATCTACCGACCATTAGATTATTGTTAACACTTGGACTAGAACCGGTCACAGAGCTTGCAGAAAGGTTAGGCATTTATACGGATGCAGCTCTTAAACGCTCAACTTATTCCATTGCACTTGGTGCGTTTGAGACAACAGTGCTTAACATAGCAAATGCATATAACATTATTGCAAGCGGTGGCAAGAGGGTTCAACCACACTTTATAGACAGAGTATATGATAGAAGAGGTAATTTGATATATTCTACAAAGACCAAAAATGTGAAGTACCTGGAAGATGAGACTCTACAAACACCACCACTGTTAGCAGACGCATATGACCAAGTTATAGAGCCTGAGGTTAACTATCAACTCTTATCAATATTACAAGGGGCTGTGTTGCGAGGAACTGGAGCCAGGGCAAGAGCACTAAATATGCCTATAGCAGGCAAGACAGGCACGACGAATGACAGTTGCGACAGTTGGTTCATTGGATTTAACCCAAACATATTAGTAGCAGTGTATGTGGGCTTTGACGTACCTAGAACTCTAGGTCAAAAAGAGAGTGGCGCGACTCTAGCTCTTCCAATCTTTGTGAATTTTATGCAAAATGCCTCCAAACACTTCGACAAAAGAGAATTTGACATACCAAATGGTGTCACCTTTGTAAATGTCGACTACAACACGGGGGAGCTTGTGCAGGATGAGAACCACACCGGTCGACATGTACGTGATGTGTTTGTCCAAAAAGCACCTACAGACGATACGATTAACCAAATCTTTGACACGGTATTGGAATAATACCAAGTTTCAGATTAAATCAGGCAAATGGATTTGAGGATGAGGCTGCGTAAGCGTATTGAAATACGTGCGCAGAGCCGAGTTTCACAAAATCCGTTTTGAATCATTTAAAAATGAGAATTGGAATAACAAGATTAACGAGATCAAGGGTACTGTTCATATCGCCATTTCGTTATTTCATCGCATTCCGATTTGTTTCTTTATACTCTTTTCAATAGGTGCCTGCATTGCTTGCGCACCAGCTGCAGCTGTTGCGATTCTAATAGGATTGCCTGTCACCATCATACCTGCCACTAATGTTATAAATTGCGTGAACCTAAACATGCCGTATACGATCAAGAAAAATGTGATGGAGCCGCATACCGACCCCATAGGGGCTAAAAAACTTGTAGAAGCAGACGGAGGAAGATGAGATATCATCATTAACCGCCATACTGGAATCAAACATTGATCGACATGCGCTAGTGGTCGTAGATCTATGTACAAGAAGCAAAATTTACAGACGGTGAACCTTAGTATTGTATACAATAAAAAAATTAAACAAACGTTAAACAACATCACTGATGTCATCAACATCATAGGCTGGAGAACAAAAGATACAAGCTGCTTCCACCACTGCTCAAAAAAGCTTTTGGTATTCTCAAACAGCATAAATATAATAAAAATTGGACCAGCGATTATAAGAAATGACAGCATGATCAAGGAGTACAAGTAAATTACGGCTACTTTAGCCATTGTGATCATGTATATCAGTAAGGTCAGTGCTAGGATAATGGTGACAAAGAACCCTAATAAGCTTGAAAAAAGCAATCCACAGATCTTCCTCCATATGATAGGGTCAGTCATTTGTGAAAATGGACCATCAAAAAGCCTAAATATCAAAGCAGGCTCTTTGACAAGTTCGGCTTCGGTTACCATGAGTAGCTCAGTTGAACTAGCGCTTGCCATTAAGCCAATCATTGCTAGCCCCCCTTTAACTAGCATGTCAACCAAGTATCCACCAAAAAATTCCCAACTATTTGGAGAAATCAAGGCAACGACTATACTAACTTTTATTAATCTCATGATTGTTTCTTTGTGATCCAAATTGACCAGTCCAAGAACAACAGATGCTCCTAATAAACAAAAATAGAAGACCAAGAGCGTCTTCACGATTGTAATAAATTGGTGATTTGCAACTACCCTGACGAATACTTTTTCAACAACTCCTGTAGTATTGTCACTACCTAAAAGTGTGTCGTACACATATTTCACAACTGTAATCATAGGGCCAGTAATTCGTCTAAGAACTACCCCCACATCTGCTCTTTTCATGACAAGATTATAATGCCCAAAGCGATTTCCAGGTCCCGTGTACATTTCTTTGATTTCATCTGGAGCATTTGGTGGAGGAGTAATAGACTTGATCTTTAAAAAGATATACCCATCCTTAGGCCCAGTCTTAGTGCCAATCTTACTTGACGCAATCACTAGATCCTTGCCTTTGGTCAATACTTCTCCTGGAACGGCCTGCCAGTCGGTAGTTCCGGCTGCCTCCGACTTATCCAATTCTTGCCTACTTACCTCCACTGTATAATACACTTCCTCACCGTTTACTCTAGGACATCCGCCCCAATCCACAGCTAAATTAAATCCACCTATCTGTTGATTGCTCTGTATACCGCTGTGTCTAAAAGCTAATGGTGTCCTTGTAGAGCTAAAATTTTGAAGTACTCCGCTATATATGTATCTAGGATACCCCAAGTCATCCAGGACAAAGCAATTAGGATCCTGAACATAGTCTTGGTCACAACCCGCTATTATATTACCGTCATTGTCAGTCTTTTTGACTATAACACGGTCTGTGTCGGTTATACCACCTCTTAAACCATGCCAGTACTTCCAATCAGAACCTGGTTGTGGAACCGCTGATGTTGTGATAAATACATTTGGTGGAATTCTTGCATCTTCTCCACAAATTTCTTCGTATTCTTGTTTTGAATTGAACGTGTCGCTAGATACTCCACCTCTCGACAATGCCTGTGGTTTCAGTATGTGCAACTTACTGCTTTCATAAAAGGCTTTGCTACAATATTGTTGTGTCTCCTTTACATATAGATTTGAGTAGGGCCACATTTTCTTTGCAACAGACTCGTTCACTATACATTTAGCAAAGTTATTACGTGTCTGCCATGTTGGATCGCGTGGTGGCTGCCCATCTCGCGAATACGCACCAGCATTGAAGCAATACTCCGCCAACTTAACTTTGTCTTGCAAATTCTTGTAATTGGTCGTCAAGCAATGAGATATCGCATCATTACATTCTTTTTTTGCCCCTTCTGTTGTACATAAATCGTTGGGGAAGTCACTCAAAGCGCCGCAGTAATTCCAGCGTATTTTGACTCGTTCTCCATCTTTCACAAAACAGGACATTGGAATCCCTAACGTCACGATCTCAGTGGGATCATTCGCATAGTATTCCCCATTCCACATGATCGAAAGTTCGTCTCCATCTGCTACCCATATACCAGTATTTGTGAATGACTTATTTCTGGCACTCCATTTGCATGGACCATTGACACTATTATACAGCTCTCTGTATTCATCTGGATAATGAGAACTTAAAGGTCCATAGGTACCATCCGTACTCCACAATTTTTTGTTGCTTAAACTTTGCCATTCTTGATTATTGAGATCACTTAAACATTGGTGCTGATACTTACTGGACCAACGCCCTTGAGGTTGCTTAGTACTATTCCAAAATGCCTCAATATTGTTACTAGCACTTCCAGTAACAACTGGATTAGGTTCGGGAGATGGGGGTGGACTTGGCTCAGTCAATCCATCTTCCTTTGGATGTGGAAAAGCAAATATTGGAGTTAGCTGAACATTTTTTTTACCACACAAATACACCTTATTGTCTTGAGTATCTCCTGCAACATATAGCTTCAGTTTGTCACCATTATGAACGATCATGGTACTTTGATATATGTTGTCCAGCACTGAGTTTTGATCTTCACATTTTACAAGAGTTGTGATGGGGCCAAGTATTTTCCTCTTACCATCTGTGGTGCCGTCTGGATTCTTTCCTTCAGCCAACAAAGTGCTCGTAAAGCTCTTACCTTTCTGACATGCGCTCATGCAGTCGGTGATAACATTAGCATTTAGTTCTTCGTTGTATTTGTCTTTTCTAGAAAAGCTTCCACATTCTTCTTCGCATCTCTTTTGACACTCTCCGTTTATAGGTGTCAGCGTTATGTGTTCAGCGCCATCATCTCCAAATTGATCACCCAAAATACAATCAGAATAAATTGTCCCGGAGAGTCCTGCAGATGGCAAGCACACTATAGAAAGCATGCAACAAACGTATATGACTGGCTGAAGTTTAAATAGCCTAATCATGTCTAGAAATATTATTGCCTATAAATATAGAGTAAGCGTGAACAAAAGTTTATACAACAAGAAATGTCATTGGCGCCTTTCCCCATTTTATCTGTTATATGGTTGTCGTTCCGGCCTTTACTCTTTCTACTTTTGGCGCGTGATACCAATTCTTGAAATAAATCCTCAATCACTATCACCTTATTTCTTGATTTATTGTAGTCGCTATGGCAAAATCAGTCCGTTTTGGTATGCAAACAATAGGCGGTTAGCTCAGGTGGTTAGAGCGCTACGTTGACATCGTAGAGGTCGTTGGTTCGAGTCCAATACTGCCTACCAACTACATTATTTCGAGCGGTATGTACAAGGTTAATAAATGTTCACCTTTTATTTCAATAATATGTAAAATGTGATATCATCCGCTCCAACCAGAAGTAACAGAGGTACTATACAGATAATGAATACAAAGTATATAGGAGGCACAGAGATACTACAAATAGCTGAGGCTGTGGCTAGAGAAAAAAGCATCTCTCGCGAGCAGATCATTTCTGTTCTGGAAGAGGCAATACAGTCAGCAGCAAAGAGAAAGTACGGGCATGAGCGTTCTATACATGTTCATATAGATCGCAAATCCGGGGAGGTTTCTATAGCTTCACGTGTGTTGGTAGTAGAGGACCCTATTCAACACCAAGAACAGGAGGACACAGAAGTCGAGCAAGGACTTTCTCTTGTGTCGTTACAAGAAGCGCAAATGAAAGACCCGAATATCAAGCTGGGGGACATCGTATTGGAACCACTTCCACCAATAGACTTGATGAGAGTCACTGCAAGCGCAGCGAAACACATCATCACCTCAAGAGTACGTGAGATAGAAAGTCAAAGACAATATGAAGAGTTTAAGGATCGAATCGGAGAAATCATAGTTGGCGTCGTTGAAAAGATTGAGCGTTTGCACATACTTGTTAAAGTAGGTAGCATCGAGGCAATCATCAAAAAGGAGAACCTCTTAAAGCAAGATAATTTCAGGCAAGGGGATAGAGTTAGAGCACTTGTACTGGAGGTATTGCAAAATGCCCACGGCCCTCAAGTGATATTAACCAGAACTCATCCAAGCTTTTTAGTGAAATTATTTGTTCAGGAGGTTCCAGAGCTTTACGAGGGGCTCCTTGAAATTAAGGCAGTAGCAAGGGAACCAGGCTTTAGAAGCAAGATCGCAGTATTCTCATCAGACACATCTATCGATCCTGTCGGTTCTTGTGTTGGAATGCGCGGAGCTCGTGTACAAGCTATTACATCAGAATTGCAAGGGGAAAAAATTGACGTTATCCCTTGGAGCTCTGACGTTGCCACACTTGTCATTAGCGCTCTTGCCCCTGCAGAAGTTGCCAAGGTGATAATAGACAGAGACAGACAAAGAATAGAAGCTGTCGTCCCAGAGGATCAGCTAAGCATTGCTATAGGTAAGAGAGGCCAAAACGTCAAGCTAGCTTCAAAGATTGTGGGATGGAACCTTGACGTCTTAACAGAGGATGCTGAATCAAAAAGAAGGGGTGACGAATTTAAAACCATTACAAACAAGTTCATCATGGCCCTTGACGTGGAAGAAACATTGGCTCAATTGTTGGCCTCGGCTGGATATGTATCCGTTCAGGATATTGCTGACGCAGATATGACAAACTTGGGATTGTTGGAAGGACTGGACTTAGGAATAGCTGAGGAGCTGATATCCCGTGCAAAGGGATATTCAGCAACCCACGAAGACGCTTCTATGGTTGTGTTGCCAGATGATCCAACACTCAAGATGGTAGACAAGCAGATCCTTGAGTTGCAAGGCATCACGCATGACGTCGCGGTCATTCTTTATAAGCGGAACGTTAAGACCATTCTTCAGTTAGCAGATTTGTCACGTGATGAATTTGTGGAAATTTGCCCGAAAAGCGGTTTAAGTGACCAAGATATCGACTTCATCATTATGAACGCAAGAAGCATTGCATATACCAACACATAGGAAAATGTCAATTTCGTGCAATAATGATTGATGTACGTTCATTTTATGTGTTGTGTTATGGAATCAGTGATGAAAATATTATAAATGAATGGAGTATACATAACGTAAAATAAGTAGTACAAGTAAGTAACAAGATTCTTAGGTAAGGTATAGCTAATGACAGACAACAGTGATGTGAAAGATATTCCGAGGGGAAAGCTTTCTATAAAATCTGGTACTTTGGGCCTGGCCTTTAAAGAACAGAAGGACCAACAGGTCGCTTCACATCAAAATCCTACCACCTCTGTTTCCAGATACGTAAGCCCTGCCAGAAAGGGTACAGTGGTGGTGGTCACAAAGACGAGAGGTAGTGAAACCAAAGGAAACCAACACACACTAGACGGTAGCAACCTTAGTTTAGAAGAACAACAAAGAATAGTTTCTGTTTTAAAACAAGCAGAGCTTGCCAAGAAGCAAGAGACAAACAAAGCCTTACATTCACCTTTTAATGGTGGTCCTAGAGGCGCTCAAGGCAAGACACTCACTGGGCACTCCGGGACTGATGGGAGTGATGACAACATAGACGCACTTGGTGATGTTGAACATGATGGAAACTTAAAAGGCGCTCCATCAATCAATTCTTCTGTTACATCGCAAGAGTTGGCATCACAACATGAAATTGGCGGGAATGTCTCAACGAATGCAGACACTAGCTTAACAAGTTCTACAAAACAGGCAGTCAAACTGTCACCTAACAGTAGCAAGGAAGCCACTACTGAAGAAATTAAGCGGATTATAGAAAAGAAAAAGAGTGGTGGAAGCTTATCTGACGATGAGCAAGAGAAGCATCAAGCTCATAGAAAGGCAGAAAACGAAAAAAGAGTAAGTCGGAAAATATCGCTGGCGCAGGTTACAACAATAGATACTGAAGACATCAACTTTAGAAGAGTTCGTGCATTTCCTGTGACTAAGAAGCCTCGCAAGGAAATTCATCAAGAGCAGCTCAAAGAAAAAGTTGCCAAAGAGGTCATGTTGCCTGAATTTATCACAGTAAAAGAGTTGGCAAACCGGATGGCAGAAAAGTCTGCAGACGTGGTGAAAGCTTTAATGCAACTTGGAATGCTTTTGACTTTAAACGAGACTATTGACTCAGATACGGCGGAACTCATAATTAACGAGTTTGGTCATAAAGCAAAACGTGTTACGGACGTAGAGGTTGAGAAATCCTTAATAAACGATACTGAAGATCTTCCGTCTTCGTTGCAAACAAGACCACCTGTCGTAACGATTATGGGGCACGTCGATCACGGCAAAACCTCTCTTTTAGATGCGTTACGGTCCACAGATATAGCTGGCCAAGAAGCTGGGGGTATTACTCAACATATTGGAGCATACCAAGTTAAGCTATCTCAGGACCGGTATATCACATTTTTGGACACACCGGGACATCAGGCGTTTACCGCAATGCGAGCGAGGGGGTCAAAAGTCACCGATATAGTAGTTCTAGTCGTCGCTGCGGATGATGGAGTGAAAGAGCAAACGATCGAGGCTATCAATCATGCAAAAGCCGCTAATGTTCCTATTATTATCGCTATTAACAAAATAGATAAACCACAAGGGGACGTTACGAAAATTAAAACAGAGCTACTCAGTTATGACATCGTTGCAGATGATATGGGAGGTGACAATATCACCATAGGTGTATCTGCGACACAACGCATTAACCTTGATAAGCTTGAAGAAATAATACTATTGCAAGCCGATATGCTTGGACTCACAGCAAATCCAGAACGTTCCGCCAAGGGTACTGTCATAGAAGCTAAAATGGACAAAGGAAGGGGCCCGGTTGCAACTCTATTAATTCAAAATGGAACGCTTAAAACTGGTGACATAGTAGTGGCTGGAACCTCCTACGGAAAGGTTAAGGCTATTTTTAACGATAAAGGCGTCAAGATTCAATCTGCTCTTCCGTCTCAACCTGTAGAAGTACTGGGGCTGAACCAAGCTCCGACAGCGGGCGATCAATTTACAGTAGCTAGTGGTGAGAAAAACGCTAAAGATATCGTTGATCTACGCTTAAATTCTAACAAAGAAAAGCTTGTGCTTTCTTCAAAAAGATTATCGACGGAGCAACTGTTTACCAAGGCGTTAGATCAGGATATTAAAGAACTGAACGTGATCTTGAAATGCGATGTGCAAGGCTCGGCAGAAGCATTGCGACATAGCCTCTTGAAACTTGGACAGGACAAAATCAGCATTAGAATAGTACACAGCGGTGTAGGTGGAATTACAGAATCAGATGTGACTCTTGCAGATACCTGCAATGCTTTAGTTATAGGTTTCAATGTGAGGGCTAATCCTTCTGCTAAAGAACTTGCTAACACGTTGGGTGTCAGTATAAAGTACTACTCCATCATATACAGCTTGATAGAAGATGTGGAAGCTGCTCTCAAAGGTATGGTACCTAAAGTTGCTAAGGAAACGATCCTAGGTTCTGCTGAAGTGAAACAAATCTTTGAGTTTAGCAAAGTTGGCAAAATAGCTGGATGTCAAGTTACTGAGGGTATTATCACTAGAAACAGTAGCATCAGGGTGATCAGAGATGGTATCGTGTTGTTTGACGGCAAGATCAAAGCTTTGAAACGTTTTAAAGATGACGTAAAGGAGGTCAAAACTGGCTTTGAGTGTGGCATATCTCTAAACGGTTATGACCATATTATGTTGGGTGACACACTAGAAGCATACGAGACAACTTTAGTGTAATACGGCATGAAGACCAAGCAACAGAAAAGCATTAGGCATTTAAGAGTCGCACGAGCTTTAAAAGCTGCGGTGTGTGAAATACTCTCAAATGCTGAGTATTACGAGCCTGTTTTGGAGTCAAGCTTCTTCACTGTTTCTAGAGTAGAAGTGACACCTGATCTAAAAAGAGCGATTATTTTTATAACTGGAGAGCCAACAACACAACAGGGTGTTGTTGAATGCTTACGAAGGGTATCCCCTAAAATACGTACCTTGGCTGCTCACAAGTTGTCACTGCGTTACGTTCCTGAGTTTTTGTTTTCTGTGGATAACAAAGCTCATACCAAATTTCAGATTAAATCAGGCGAATGGATTTGAGGATGAGGCTGCGTAAGCGTATTGAAATACGTACGCAGAGCCGAGTTTCACAAAATCCGTTTTGAATCATTTAAAAATGAGAATTGGTATCATTTCTAGCACATCTCAATATATTAATGCCGATGTGTTGATGAGCTCTCCGTAGCACAATGCAAACACTAGAGCGGTACGTCATTTACTTTTCCCATCACCAAATATTGACAACATAACAGAGACATCTAGGTTTATTCTGCATTTATGAACTATTAGATCATAAAAATACAGTTGATGTTTTGTTATAATCCTGTAACATACTGATTATGATGGGAGGAATGTTAATTGTCATTTTAGTTGTCCTTTTCATTGTCCAAGTTAAGCCTGTATAAACTCAAATTGCAGTAAATATTATGAACTACAGAATCATCGGCACGTATTTTATAACCCTAAGCTTCTTTGGCTTTTTGATATTTGCGTACTTTAACTATTCTAAGAATCAAGACCGTAAGTATGCAGAAATTCAAAAAATGTCGACTTCAACCTTGTCCAAAGCTGACGTAGAAGAGTTGGTGAAAGAGGCCATCAAAGCTAACCCAAAGCTTATCATGGATTCTGTAGAACAGTATCAGCTACAACAAATCAAGGATGCAGAGGCAGCACTACAGCAAAAAGTTGTTAGCAAACTAGCAGACATACAAGGCAATCCAAACGATCCTAAAGTAGGTCCCAGCACTGCAACAATCAAAATTGTAGATTTTTTTGATTATAATTGCGGCTTTTGCAAACGTATGGCTCTAACGAAGTCCAAAATATTAGAATCTAATACCGATATTCAATACATATTTAAGGAGCTTCCAATTTTTGGAGAGTCTTCAATCTTAGCAGCCAAGGCAGGACTTGCGATCAATGAAATGGACGCAACAAAGTATCTTCCTTTTCACGTGGCGCTTTTAAACTTTAATGGACCTAAAACCGAGGAGAACATAACCAGGATAGTAGGTCAGATCGGAGTTGATCCTGTAAAGTTTGCCCAACTATTGAAAGATGAGAAATGGAACGGTATCATCACTGATAATCAGAAACTTGCAAAAGAGCTTGGTATCAATGGTACACCAACCCTTATAGTTGGAAATGAAGTTGTTAGGGGGATGTTGCAGTATCAAGAGTTGCAAAATAAAATTTTAACCCTTAAAGGTCTTAAAACAGACTCTACCGAGACTATCAAATCCACCGTGCAACCATCATGTCCTGCTTCTGAAGCAGCTAATGCAGTACAAGAGGATAACAGCACGTCTGGCAGTACGTCTGGCAATGAACAAGTCGCCAATCAACCTGCTGCAAACACGGTGACATCTACAACAGATACCAATGGTCCAGTAAGCTGCGGATGTGGTAACACTGTCTCTAAAGAGTCGCAGCATAGTAAAAATGTTGGTGATTGTGGGTGCAAAAAGAAAGTCACAGGTGTTGATACTCCAGATATTGCTACAAGCTCCAAAGCAAGCTCTAAAGAACACAGCTACGAAACAACTACCGGACAACCATGTAAAAAATGTAAAGGAGGTCATAAACACAAGGGCGCTCCTGAAGATACTCACAAACAACACTAATCTGAGATGTTGTAGGTGAATCATCAGCCAGACAAAGAAGAAGAGAAAGTTACCAAGATTGTGCGGATGAGGCCGCACACCTTTCTTGTGTGCATCATATTTTTGTTGATGATATTTACCACTGTATTGTTTGTTTTTACCTTCAATGCATTGCACCGCAACAATCAAATGTTGATGGAGCAGGTTAATACTGATACAGCAATATTAGAACAATTTAAAAGCATTAACGGTCAATACCTATTGATAGAGCAAGCTTTAAATTCTCCTAATCTTGCGATAAGTAATGAAGAAACAGCTGTATCGTTTCAAAATGCAATCAAAATTGATGTAGTGCGATTGATCAATGACGTAAAAATCACGTTAAAACAAACAAGTGAAGTATCTGAGTACTTTTTGAAATTGAAAGATAAACTAGACAATGTATCGCAAAAACAGTTGGAAGAGTTTAAAGACAAGCTTTTCTCTGACGTAGAGATTACAAATATGATACTGCAAAGTGCGCAGCCTATCCAGGCTAGCTTTACTTTAACCAGCATCGACGGAATTACAACATATTTGAGGCGGTTTATCGACGTTCAGACGACACAGGAATTTGAAGCTAAAAAAAGGGCAAAAATACATTTAGTACAGGCACTATCCCTATTAGAAATCAACGATTTACTGCTTTTTGCAGATATTATAGAAAAGCTTGACCACCAACAACTAGATAAGCTTAATAAAGCCATAGATGGACGCATGAAGCTTCACAAGCTTTTCAATAACATTATCAATAGGACGTTGCGATGATAGGTAGATTTTTTCGCATCATACTGTTTTGTGGGTTGCTTGCAGCAGTATTTTGGATATCTAGTAGCTGCAATCAAATCACACTTGACGCTTTTGGTTATCATGTAGAAATATGTTCGGGATTTGCACTGCTCATATTATTTCTAGGAATGATTTGTATACATTATCTCAAGAAATCATTGAGTGCACTTCTTGGACTTGCTACATATTTTAAAAAAGATACTACATCACAAACTATTGCTGCCTTATATGAGTTTTTGCTAGCAGTACACACAATGAATAGCCTCAAGTCCTCTCATATGTTGTCAAAGTTAAAAGCGCTTTCTGTACCACATAACGTTTTGAGTGTCTTAAATCTAGAGCTACTAACACTTCAGAAAGACACAAACAATCTCAAATCGCATCTCAAGACTCTTAGCAGCAATTCAGAGACACGAACAATAGGCTACCGTGGGTTGATCTCATTGGCCGCAGACGCTGAAAATTGGGGAGAAGTGATTGAATACGGACATGAGCTGTTTAAAGAACTCCAGAATGAATGGCTCACAAGTCTTATGCTTAAAGCGTACATTAAATCAAATGAGTGGACCAACCTCGTTCAGTTTGTTCAAAAGGAACGCAAAGTTTTAAACATATCAAAGTCTGCATATAGCGAGCTGATTGCGGTAGCCAATTATAACATTGCGTTAAAACTGTACCAAGACAGACAATACAATGAATCATACAGATTGGCTTTGGACTCATACAAATCATATCCATCTCTTATACCCAACTTAATGCTTCTCACCCTACTCAAACTCATAGATAACGATCCACATGAGGCGTTCAAGTATATTACATTCTGTTGGAAGCTGACACCAGCACCCTATTTTATCAACATGATATTTCAAGTTGCGGAGAATCACAAGGAGATCACTAGCCGTCAATTAGAGCAGTTGGTCCATACCTGTGCAGAATATCATCCAGATCATTACGCAACTTACTTGCTACTGGCTAAATACGGGCTTTATGTCAATAACCTGAGCGATATAGGCAATGTGCTGGCCCAAGCCCTCAGTCTGCGTCTCACTGTTAGTGGTTGTTTGCTAATGATTGCGTATGCTCTGAAAAAAGAATTACAGGAGTTTGACTATGATTCATGGTTCAAAAAAGCTAATGAAGCAGACGTCGACACACACGTTCCGCCCTATTTTTGGGACTTGTCTTCAATGTTAGTGCGCCGAGAACACAAAGACGGCTGCATTATAATCAGTATGCCTTAAAGCTTCCGTAAAAATGTCGTCGGTGTTAGCATGCGGTAGGCAATGCGGGGGATGAAAGGGGTGATGAAGGCCAAAACAACCATACAGCTTGGAAGAGCAGTTGCTAGGATTGGTTCCTTCTATGCTTATAGTAGTAGTACAAAGCCAAACAGCTGAGGGAGCCCACTATTACAATGTTTAGCTGTTTCATATACTGCTTAATCAAGTGTTCGTTTTCCCCTATATAATACCCTAAAGAAACCAACAGGCCGTTCCAGATTGCACCTCCTGCAGCCGTATACGTTATGAACAGTTTAAAGTTCATTTTTCCCAGACCGGCTGGAAACGATATGAAATGCTTTATTCCTGGCAAGAGCCTGCCACTGAACGTCGAAATAGCTCCATGCTTTTCAAAAAATGACTCTATTAAGTGAAGCTTTTTAGAGCTCATGAAAAAGTATTTTCCATATCTGAGCAGAAGCATTCTACCAAAGTGCAGTGCTATTTGATAGTTTAAAATCGATCCACATACTGTTCCAAGTATACATACAAGATACACTATCCAGAAATTCATCTCACCTTTGTGTACTAAGAAACCGGCAGGTATGACAGTCACTTCACTCGGAATGGGTATAAAAGTGCTTTCTATGAAGGTCATAAAAAATATACCGAGGTACCCAAACTGCTCTACCAGTTTGACCAAACTTAAAAAGAGATCGTACATAACTTGAGCACCTACTTTTGAACTTTATTTTTCAAAATGTTATAGGACTTTGTGTACCACTCGCTATTTGGATAGTTATGGCCTAGAACCGCAGCATAACGCTCTGCCTGTTCGACTGCACCCAACGAATAGTATATAACAGTCATTCTATACAACGCTTCTGGTATAAAAACTGACGTATCGTATTTGTCGACTATAACCTTAAGGCGATTCAATGCAGATATGTTATTTCTTTGTTTGATATAGAAAAGTGCTATTTGCATTTCCTTCGCCGCAAGACGGTTAAAGACAAGATCACGTTTCAGTTTTGCATCGTCAGAATACTGAGTATTTGGAAATCTAATGATGACATCGTCAAGAGCTTCTAATGCGTCTACTGTAGTTTGTTGGTCACGCTCTATGTCTACCATCTGGTTGTAACAGGATAGAGCCTTAAGGTAGTACATATAAGGGACGTACTGATTGTTGGGGTACTGCCTGACAAAATCTTGGACTGTCAATTTTGTGTTTTCATAATCTGCATTTAAATAGTATGCATAAGCCTTTCTGACCATAGATTCTGTTGCATAGGTGGAAGCAGGATGTTCCCTTTCCACAGTCTCAAACTTGGCAATAGCATCAGTATAATCTCCGCTTCTGACATTTTGAATACCTTCCTGAAAGACAGCGGAGGGATCAGAGCTGATCTTGACATCTTCTTTTTTGCCAGAACAGCCACAAAACCCAACTAACATCAATACCAGTACTACGCTTTTAAAATAGTTCATGAGAATGTTACACACTAAAAATCCTATGTACCTGTCTATATCAGAGTTTTATAACTCTTTCAATAAACTCTTCCAAATAAATTTTTTCTTATAGATCTTTTGTAATAATGTGTTATAAGGATTGTTACTCAGTTCCTCGGTAGCTCAGCTGGTAGAGCAAGCGGCTGTTAACCGCTGGGTCGCTGGTTCGAATCCGGCCCGGGGAGCCATCCTTTTTATGGCAGTACTTTCAATGAAACAAATTTCTGTATCAACATGGAATGTCAATTCCATCAGATCGAGGCTCACTCACCTTGTTACATTCTTAAATGAGTACGCACCTGACGTTGTGTTGTTACAAGAAACTAAGTGTCAAGACTTTCAATTTCCCAGGGCGGACATAGAAGAGTGTGGATACAACATTGCTATGAAATGTCAGCCTACATTTAATGGAGTAGCTATTTTAAGCAAAACACCGATCGAAGACGTCTGGTCCGATCTTGTTGAAGAAGAAGGACGTAAAGAAGAAGCGAGATACATAGAAGGCTTTACTACAATAGACAACATTAATCTCAGAGTAGCTTCTGTATACGTTCCTCAAGGCACGGAAATTGATTCACCAAGATTTCAGTTTAAATTATCTTTCTATGAGCTCTTAAAAAAGCGGTTCCAGATACACATGGACAACGATGAACTTCTTATAGCTGGTGGCGACTATAATGTTGCCCCAGAGGCTCATGACGTATACGACCCGAAAGCTTTAGAGGGTAGCCTTGGGTTCCACATGGAGGAGCGCAAGCGTTTTAGAGCTATCTTAAATAGCGGCATGAAGGACACCTTCAGGCTAGTACATCCAAGTACACAAGAATATACTTGGTGGGATTATAGGACGGCTGGATGGAAGCGCAATCACGGTATGCGACTGGATCATATTTTAGCATCCTCTTCTGCTGCTGATCATGTCACTGAAGTCTTTGTTTGTAAAAAGTACCGTGCTCTTGAAAAGCCTTCTGATCATGCACCTGTTGTGTGTCGGTTATCTTAAGACGTAGCTTCATATGAAGATAGTAGCATGTTCCAACGGAACTCAACTTGCATCAAGTATAGCTGCTCGTACTCATATACCAATGCTTGAACCTACAATTCGGAAGTTTTCAGATAACGAGGTGTTTATCGAAATCGCAGAAGAATTGGCGGGAGATGACATATTTGTAGTCCAGTCTACATCCTACCCTGTAAACGACAACATTCTAGAACTAGCAATCATGCTAGATACTTTAAAACGAATTGGTGTCAAAAACATAGTGCCCATCATACCTTATCTAGGGTATGGCAGACAAGATGGTCATGGTGAAGCTCGTAGTCAGTCCATTGCTGCAAAGTTAATTGCAAATATATTATCACTCTCTGGCGCTAATGGATTGATCACACTTGAACTGCACTCTAAACAAACAGTTGGTTTTTTTGACATACCAATACAGCATCTATCTACTTCTTTTTTATTCAGCTCAGATATACGAGAAAAATACGATCTGTCAAAAGTTGCAATAGTATCACCAGATGTTGGTGGTGTAGCAAGAGCGAGGACAATAGCTACTGCTTTGAACGTTCCATTGATAGTAGTAGACAAAAAAAGAAAAGTTGAGCAAATCGTCGGTACCACACGAATTGTAGGAGACATGTCTAAAATGAATTGCATTATTATAGACGATATAGTAGACTCCGGACAGACCTTGTGCTATGTTGCAGACGTCGCGGTCCGCAACGGTGCTGCTTCCGTCTCTGCTTATGTAACTCATGGGGTACTGTCGGAATTAGCCATTGAGCGTATCAGAAACTCTGTGCTTTGCAGGTTGGTTATAACAGACAGCATTCCTTGTGGGCACAAAGACAAGAAGCTTGATAAGACTACTACTTTAACCGTGGTTGATCTTCTTGCTGCCGCTGTGCTGAGTTATAAGATGAGTAGGTAAATATAAGTATTTTAAACACGTAATGTTGTGAGGATATAAAGATGTCATCAACGATAAAGTTGGAAGCCTGTGTTAAGGATAAAGCTGGAAAGTCTGCAGCCAAAGCTTTAAGGAAGTCCGGAAGACTGCCTGGTATTATCTTTGGTAGCCAGCATAAGGAAATAATGATATCACTGCCCTTTGATCGTTTTGTACATGAGTACAACAAGGGCAACATTCAGTCAAAACTACTAGAAATCGATTTAGGAGACAAGGTCCTCACCGCGATTTCGAGGGATGTACAACTTGATCCAGTGACTGACACTCCTGTGCACGTTGATCTGCAGGAGGTCAACAAGGACACTACGATCAAAGTTTCGGTACACTTAAAAGTGGTGAACGAAGACAAATCTCCAGGAATAAAAAAGGGTGGAGTTTTAAATATGCCTTCGAGAACCATGTCGGTTTATTGCCACCCTACGAAGATACCAGACCATGTTGTCATTGACGTATCGGGAATGGAAATAGGGCAAAACGTCCACGTAGCTGATTTGAATTTATCGAGCGACATCTTGCCTGTTGACAAGACAAACTTTGCAATATTGTCGATATCTGGAAGATCTAGTGGCAGTACTGAGCAAGGACGAGACGCAGCAGCTGAAAACAAATCATAGATTGTGAGAATCTATTCTCCTCACTTTTGACTCCGCTGTGGTTACTCCATCTTTGAACGTCGCTACTTCCTTCATATATCCAAACCTACCACTTCATGCGCTTTTACAGGTATTGTAGTATACTTTTGGTTGCATTTTAACGCATGTTTGATTAAGGTATATCATTATTCGAAATCAAAATGCTCTACAATGTTAACAGTACCACGATGGAAATCCATACTGATAGTCTTAGTATCACTGTTAAGCTTTTATATATCCATTCCAACCTTGTTTCCTTCTGTACTTCAAAGTAGATATAGCTGGATGATGCCTTCATACAGGGTCAATCCTGGTCTCGATTTGAAAGGAGGAGTATCTCTATTGCTAGAAGTGGACACAGATGGATACAGAAAGCAACAGCTAAGAAACATAGTGGAGCAACTAAAGACCCACCTCACAAACACTAAGACAAGCTTTCAAACCGTTATATCTTCAGATAATAGAATTATAGTCGAGTCAATTCAAGATAGTCAGATACATAAGGTGAAAGAAGCGGTGTTTGAAGTGTGTGGTCACTCTGCGATCATCCAACCTCAAGGCAACTCTATAGAAATCGTCTTAGACGATAGCACATTTAATGAGATGAGAAAAAATCTCATGGCCCAGACGTTTGAGATAGTACACAGAAGGATAGACCAAATGTCTACAAAAGAGGTTGATATTCAGTTTCAAGGCACTAATAGAATACTGTTACAAGTGCCGGGTCTATACGATCCACATGAAGTTAAAAGAATCTTGGGAACGACGGCCAAACTGTCACTGCATTTGGTCGACGAAACCCTGCAGCATAATAATCTTGGCAAGAGTATTCCATTCGGCGTACAGATCCTCCCAGTTGACTCACAACATGACGATGGACACACCAGAGTATTGGCTATCAAAAGCCATCCAGTCATCACCGGAGACATGTTGCTAGAGGCACGTAGTACGATAAACGAATATCACGCTCCTGTCGTGCAATTTAGGCTCAATAATGTTGGTACGAAGTTATTTGCAGAAGCTACTTCAAACAACCGGGGAAAATTGCTGGCTATAGTCTTAGACGCTAGAATAATCAGCGCACCTGTCATCAACGAACCAATCACTGCTGGCTCCGGCGTAATATCAGGTAACTTCAGCATACAGTCCGCCAACGAACTTGCACTACTATTACGAGCCGGCGCTCTTCCTGCACCGATTAATATAGTTGAAGAACGTACAGTCGGACCAAGTCTTGGAAGCGATTCAATCGCAGCAGGTAAAAAGGCGGTAATCGCAGGTGTTGCTATGGTGGTTGCGTTGATGTTCATTTGTTACGGGTTCTTTGGTGTCATAGCGAATATCGCACTTGCGGTAAACTTATTTATGCTTATTGCGATACTAGCAATATTGGAAGCAACTTTAACGTTACCTGGAATAGCTGGCATAGTGCTTACTTTAGCGATGGCTGTAGATGCAAACGTTCTCATCTTTGAAAGAGTCAAAGAAGAACAAAAAAAAGGAAGGACCCCGCTTGCAGCGCTTGAAGCTGGTTATGACATAGCTTTCACCACGATTCTTGACTCTAATCTTACAACTATCATAGCAGCAATAGTCCTTTACATTTTTGGAGTAGGCCCAGTCAAAGGCATCGCAGTCACATTAATTATAGGAATTATTTGCTCAATGTTTACCGCTGTATCTTTGACAAAACTGATCATTGCAAAATGGTATAGAATACGGAAACCACAAAGATTGCCATTGTAAAATTTCAGGTGCTTAAACGATTCTTAAGAAAATTATCTGATACCACACTAAAAAGTAAGATGGTGTTGCTCATCGGCTGCTTGGTCACCATCACACCTACTGTCTTAGTCGCCATCTTAGCATCGGTGTACTATTACCTAGGTATTCACAGCTTGTTTGACGAGAAAATTAGCAATATAGTCGCAGAGACAGTTAAGGTTGCAGAACTGTACCTAGAGGAACACAAAGAAAACATCAAAACCGATGCCTTGTATATTGCAAATAGTATAAACAAAAACTACTCAGTTTTGATAGAAGAACCAGAGTTTTTTGATATCTTTCTAAACAAACAAGCCGAGTTCAGAAACTTGGCTGAAGCCATGGTTTTTACTCCTCGCGCTGTTCTTGCTAAAACTTACTTAAGTTTCTCCTTAACATTTGACAGAATCGCTCCAGAGGATTTTCAAAAAGCGGAAAAAGGAGAAATAGTCATTTTAAAGAGCGATCAGCAAGACAGGGTGAGAGCACTCATAAAGCTTGATAAATTCCTAAACACTTATCTGCTGGTTGGGAGATATGTTGATTTGGACATTATTCATCATCTAAATGTTACAAAGGGTTCTGCCTCACAGTACCACCAGTTATTAGATGATATCAATTTCACAAAACATAAACTTGAGGTATTTTTCCTTTTGTCTGCCATCTTACTATCAGGCATTTCGATATTAGTTGCTATCAAACTATCTAATATCATATCATTGCCTATTCAAAATTTGGTCAGCGCCACAGCAATGATCAAGGAGGGCGACTACTCGGTGAGAGTCCCAGAATCCTCACATACTCGCGACGAAACAGCTGTACTAGCGAGAGCCTTCAACAGCATGACCAAGAAAATCGCCACTCAAACTACAGAGTTAATGACTGCAAAGGATATTATAGATGAAAGAAGAAGGTTCATCGAGACTGTACTTGGCGAGTTATCGAGCGGTGTGTTGGTCATCAACGGAGATGGGGTTATTACACTCTGTAATCAATCTGGAGTGAGACTACTTCAAGCAGACCAACAGCAGCTACTATACCGTAACTACACAGATTCGTTTCCAGAAATATCACACATTCTCGACCAAGCTCAAAACACACCGCAAGGCTTTACAGAGGATAGTATTATCATCGAACGCAATGGTAGAAAAACATATCTATTTATTCGAATCGCTAGGGAGCTTACCCCGTTTGGAAAGATTGCTAGGTATATTATCACTTTTGATGATATTTCAAAACTAATAGCCGCTGAAAGAGCTTCAGCATGGTCAGACATAGCTCGTCGAATTGCCCACGAAATTAAGAATCCATTAACTCCGATACATCTGGCTGCAGAGCGCATGAAAAGAAAATTTTCAAAACATATCCAATTTGAACAAGAAGCGTTTACAAACTACATAGAAACTATTATCAGGCACGTGGAGGATATCGGTAATATGGTTGAAGAGTTTGTGCAATTTGTCCGTATTCCAGTACCCCAATTAGCAACACATGACATATACAAAATCATTAATGACGTGTTGTTTCTACAAACGAATGTTTATCACAATATTCAGTATGAGTTTGAGCCTCAACATGAAGAGTGTTATGTCATTTGTGATAGAGCGCAGATTACACGCGTCATTTTCAATTTAGTCAAAAATGCAAATGAAGCCATCACCAACCTACATAGCGTTGATGACACTAAATGTGGTATCGTCAAAATACGTTGCAATATTATACCGACATCAAAAGTAGCAGTCATAGAAGTGGAAGATACTGGTGGCGGCATTCCAAATGAACTGCTGGATAAAGTGACTGAACCTTATGTTACTGGCAAAATAAGTGGTACAGGTCTTGGGTTGTCTATTGTAAAAAAAATCATAGAGGAACATTCCAGCGAATTATCTATTGTCAACATAGTCGGTGGCTCAATCATAAGCTTCTACTTACCCCTAGCCGATACCAACACTTTTCTAATCTCACAATAAAATTGTTTGCATATTACAAAAGATAGTTATGATGAATACTATCTGCAAGAATCTTTGTGTGGGGTTTAAAGTATGATTGTCACTACTAGATCAAGTCAAACCGTACAAATACTCCTAATACTTGGAGTGGGTTGTATCTTATGGCACTTACCATGTCCTGAAATGTTGACTCATAAAGCCTGGCATCTTTTTGCGATTTTCATCACAACAATACTGGCGATTATCATCAATCCACTACCCATAGGCGCTACAGCTTTTACAAGCTTATGTATAGCAAACGCAACAGGTGTGCTGACGGTCAAGGAAGCGTTTGGGGCTTTTGGAGAGAGCATGGCATGGCTTGTCGTATTGGCATTTTTTATCTCCAGGGGTATTATAAAAACAGGATTGGGGAGAAGAATCGCCTACTTCTTTATTGCAAAAATAGGGCAGACGACTTTTGGATTATCATATGGTCTAATTTTTACGGAGTTTATATTAGCTCCAATTATTCCAAGTGCTGCTGCGAGGGGCGGGGGCGTGATATTCCCAATAGCCAAGGTGCTGTCTGAGGAATATGGCGGTACACACACAAGCGCTGCAAAAAATTTAACTGGCAGGTTCATCATGCAGGTTTGTTTTCATAGCAACGTTATTACAAGCGCTATGTTTCTTACATCTTTAGTTGCCAATCCCATGATACAGCATTTTGCAAAGCAGATGGGTATAGTGATCACATGGACATCATGGGCTCTTGGTGCAATAATTCCGGGACTAATTAGTCTAGTACTGCTTCCATTTATCATGTACATGATTGCCCCGCCATCTGTTAGTGTTGTACCTGATGCACCGGAGATTGCTGCTAATGAATTAAAAAAGATGGGTCGCATTTCTCACCATGAATTGGTCATGGCCTTGGTGTTTGTATGCATGTTGATTTGTTGGGTTTTTGCTGATGTGATAGGGATAGAAACAATTACCACAGCAATGGTAGGTTGTGTAATACTGGTCATTACAGGAGTACTAAGCTGGAACGACGTTTTGCATGAAAAAAGTGCCTGGGATACTCTTATTTGGTATGCTGTTTTGGTTGTAATGTCTGGGTACCTCACAAAGCTTGGAGTAATGGAATGGGCGGGCGCCAATATCGAGAGCCTCATAAGCATGGAACATGTGACATACTCTATAGCCGGACTTATCTTGTTCTATTTTTACATACACTATATGTTTGCAAGTATCACAGCGCATGCAGCAGTATTATACAGTACCTTTTTGATACTGCTGCTAAGATTAGGAGTACCACCAATGATGTCTGCAATGATTTTGGCTTATTTTGCCACAATCTCTAGTGGTTTAACGCACTTTGGTACTGCTGCTGCGCCTGTATTTTTTGAGTCTGGTTACTGTTCAATCAAAGATTGGTGGAGGATCGGCTTCATTATTTGTACATTGAATTTAGTTGTGTGGTCTCTTGCTGGTAGCGTTTGGTGGTCTTATTTAGGATGGTGGTCAAACTAGCAGGACATAACAACATGGAAAAATTCAACAAATTAGATCCTAGTGTTCTAGAGACAGTTCTTGAGATAGGGAAGAAGCTTGTCTCTATAGGTATACGACTTTTAGGTGAACAAGCTCCAAACACTATAGGGAAGCTATCACCACACGTTGCAGGTGCTCCACCAATTGTAGGACATACAAAGACTTCTTCTGCTACTGCTGCTTCCAAAGAGGAGAGCTAATCGGAAAGAAAGGCTAATCGCAAGATTTCATTTCCTGATGTATACACATCATCAAGAATCGCTTGTTACAGACTGTTCTGGAACTTCCTGACTTGTCAACTCATACCAAATTTCAGATTAGATCAGGCAAATGGATTTGAGGATGAGGCTGCGTAAGGGTATTGTAAATCCCGAGTTTGACAATGATGAGGCTGTAGAGGAGGTAAATAAGGGATTGTGGTGTAAATAGTTCACAACAAGTGTGAATTTGTTGGCTTCGTTACGTTGGCAACCTTCAATAAAGCGTTTTGAAATTTGTTGGTCTTGGAGTAAGAATTAAATGCCTCACCATTAATGTCAATAACAGATTTCTGCATGGGTATGTCATAGGAAGTGTGTAAGTTGGTATGAAAGAAAGGAGGTGTAAATTGGCCAGCGAATAGGCTAGTATATAGCCAGTTTGAGCTGGCCAATTAAATACCTTAATTTAACAGTTAATTTATCAACTTATGATATGAGGATAAAATGAATACACCAAATACAAAACAAATAAAAAAATCACGCAAACCAGTATATCCAGATTACATCTCATTGGATATGTTGGATTCGGTCATTAAAAGCGGTGCTGACCCTATAGAGATGATGGCACAAATGAAAAAAGCACTCATGGAAAGGGTAATGGAAGCAGAGCTTAATCACCATCTAGAACATGATAAACATGAGAAAAGTCAGGATGGTAACTACCGTAATGGTTATGGCAATAAAACCGTCGTTATGGATAATGGCGAAGTCGAAATATCTACACCTCGTGACCGTAATGGTACATTTGAGCCAGTTATGATACCCAAACGACAACGCCATTTGAAAGGCTTTGACGACAAAATCATCTCAATGTATGGCATGGGCATGAGTACACGTGATATTGCTTCTCACCTCCAGGATATGTATGCTATGGAAGTCAGCCATGAATTAATCGCCAATGTTACTGATGCAGTACTTGATGAAGTAAAAGCCTGGCAACTGAGGCCACTGGACCCAATCTATCCTATTCTATATCTAGATGCTATGGTGATTAAGGTTAAGGATGGCAAGCAGATTAACAACAAAAGCCTACATATAGCTATGGGGGTAAACATGGAGGGCAACAAGGAAATCTTGGGTATGTGGGTAGCAGACAATGAAGGTGCAAAATTTTGGCTATCTGTGCTCAATGAACTCAAAAATCGTGGAGTTAAGGATATCCTAATTGCATGCTGCGATGGTCTAACAGGATTCCCTGATGCAATTAACGCGGTGTTTCCAAAAACTACGGTACAGCTTTGCGTTGTGCATATGATACGTAACAGCCTAAAATTTGTATCTTATAAGGATTATAAGACAG